>NZ_JBAKHM010000054.1:0-1806 GCF_036902725.1 Micromonospora psammae
CTCACGCGGAGCGCCGCCCTCACGGCGGTCGCCCCCACGGAAACCGCCCTCACGCGGAGCGCCACCTTCACGGCGGTCACCCCCACGGAAACCGCCCTCACGCGGAGCGCCGCCCTCACGGCGGTCACCCCCACGGAAGCCACCCTCACGGCGGTCGCCACCGCGGAAACCACCCTCGCGCGGGGCCTCGCCGTCACGGCGGAAGGCGCCCTCACGGGGCGCGCCACCGCGGAAGCCACCCTCACGGCGCTCACCAGCACCGAAGCCGCCCTCGCGGCGCTCGCCGCCACGGAAGCCACCCTCACGGCGGTCGCCACCGCGGAAGCCACCCTCACGCGGGGCCTCGCCGTCACGGCGGAAACCACCCTCGCGCGGACCGGAACGGAAGCCGCCCTCACGGGGCGCGCCACCGCGGAAGCCACCCTCGCGGCGGTCGCCGCCACCGAAGCCACCCTCACGGCGGTCACCGCCACGGAAGCCACCCTCACGCGGAGCGCCACCCTCACGACGGTCGCCACCACGGAAACCACCCTCACGCGGGGCCTCGCCGTCACGGCGGAAACCACCCTCGCGCGGACCGGAACGGAAGCCGCCCTCACGGGGCGCGCCACCGCGGAAGCCACCCTCGCGGCGGTCGCCGCCACCGAAGCCACCCTCACGGCGGTCACCGCCACGGAAGCCACCCTCACGCGGAGCGCCACCCTCACGACGGTCGCCACCACGGAAACCACCCTCACGCGGGGCCTCGCCGTCACGGCGGAAACCACCCTCGCGCGGACCGGAACGGAAGCCGCCCTCACGGGGCGCGCCACCGCGGAAACCGCCCTCGCGGCGGTCACCACCACGGAAGCCACCCTCACGCGGAGCGCCACCCTCACGACGGTCGCCACCACGGAAACCGCCCTCGCGGCGGTCACCACCACGGAAACCACCCTCACGCGGGGCCTCGCCGTCACGGCGGAAACCACCCTCGCGCGGGCCGGAACGGAAGCCGCCCTCACGGGGCGCGCCACCGCGGAAACCGCCCTCACGACGGTCACCACCACCGAAGCCACCGCCACGGGGGCCATCGCCGTCGCGGCGGAAACCACCCTCACGCGGGGCCCCGCCCTCACGGCGCTCGCCACCGCGGAACCCGCCCTCGCGGCGGTCACCGCCACGGAAACCACCTTCGCGCGGCGCCCCACCCTCCCGGCGGTCGCCGCCGCGGTAGCCGCCCTCACGCGGCGCCCCGCCCTCACGGCGGTCACCGCCACGGAAGCCACCCTCACGCGGGGCGTCGCCGTCACGGCGGTATCCACGGGAGTCGCCGTCGCGGGTACCGGAGCGGAAGCCGCCCTCGCGACGGTCACCGCCGCGATAGCCGCCGGCGTCGCGTCCAGCGCGGTCGTCGCGGTCTCCACGATACGGCGGACGGTCGTCCCGGCGCGGGGCAGCGCCCCGCCCCTCCGGACGGTCGGCGCGGTCTTCGTTACGACGCGGACGATCTCCGCCCTGCGGTCCTGAACTCACAGGTACATCCTTCCTCATTGCGCCACCAAAGGCGCTACGCAGTCGAGGGCCGACCCGAATGGGGCGGCCCTCGACTGGAAGATTGTCCGGCGGCGTCCTACTCTCCCACACCCTCCCGAGTGCAGTACCATCGGCGCTGGAGGGCTTAGCTTCCGGGTTCGGAATGTTACCGGGCGTTTCCCCTCCGCCATGACCGCCGTAACTCTATCGACTTATCAAACACACGCAGGTGTGTTCGTTTGTCGGGAGTTGCACAGTGGACGCGTAGCTTCTTTGTAGTCAAGTCCTCGGCCT
>NZ_JBAKHM010000006.1:0-229858 GCF_036902725.1 Micromonospora psammae
TCCAGCCGGGCCTCGGCGGCCCGCCGTCCCGGCTCGGGCAGCGGCGGGGACCCCGCCCCCGCCCCCGCGGCGGCGTAGGCGGCGGCGCGTCCCGGCACGCCACGGACGAACGGCAGCAGCCGAGCGGCCAGCGCCGCCGGGCGGCCGGCGCGGCCGAGCAGCCGCCGCAGCAGCCGGCCGGCGTCGACCGTGCCGAGCGGCGCCAGCGCCACCTGGCAGTGGCGGTCGGCGGGGCCGGGCACCGGGTCGGCCCGGTGCGGCCGGTGGGTGGCCACCACTGCCAGCGGCAGCCCGCGCAGCGTCGCCGTGGCGAACAGGGTGTGCAGGAACCGGCTCAGCTGCGGCCTCGCCCGGTCCAGGTCGTCCACCGCCACCACCACCGGCTGGCGGGCGGCGAGCGCCAGCAGCACCTGCCGGCCCGCCGCCGCGCCGCCGGTCCCGGGCCGGTCCGGCGCGCCCAGCAGCGCCGCCAGCGCGTCCACGGTCGGCGCCGCCGGTCCCGGCGTGTCCAGCCCGTCGACCAGTGCGGCCAGCCGGCGCCGGACCACCGCTGGCGGGTCGGCGGGCCGCACCCCGGCGAGGTCGCGCACCAGGTCGGCGACCGGGGCCAGCACCCCCTCCGGGTACGGCGGGCAGTACGCGACGCACCAGCGCACCGGCGCCCCGTCGACCTTCCGTACCGCCTGGCGCAGCTCGTGCAGGAGGCGGGACCGGCCGATGCCGTCCGGACCGACCACGGACACCCATCCTGGACGGTGCTCCCGGACGGCCCGGACGATCTGGTCCTGCGCGGTGGCCACTTCCCGGCGCCGGCCGACCAGCGGGCCGTGGTGCCGGTCGGCGCGGGGCCGGGCCGGCCCGGTGACCCGCCAGAGCTCGACCGGCAGCGCCTTGCCGGCGAGGGCCGCCGGGGCGAGCGCGTGCTGGTCGGTCAGGCCGGCGGTGGCCCGCTGGGTGGCCGCGCAGACGACCACGCCGCCCGCCGGGGCGTACTCCTGCAACCGGGCCGCGGTGCTGATCACCGCGCCGCTGGCCGCGCCGTGGCCGCCGTTCCGGGCGGCGGTCAGGTCGACCACCGCCTCGCCGGTGGCGACGCCCACCCGGACCCGCAGCGCGACGCCCCCCGGCATCGCCCGCCGGTCCAGCGCGGCCTGGATCTCCAGGCCGGCCCGGACCGCCCGGTACGCGTCGAGCCCGTCGGAGCGGCGCGCCCCGAACAGCGCCATCACCGCGTCACCGACGTACTTCTCGACCACCCCCTGCCACCGTCGCAGCACCCCCGCGACGGTGTCGAAGTACGCGTGTTGCAGCGCCCGGACGTCCTCCGGGTCGAGCCGTTCGGTCAGCGCGGTGGAGCCGACGATGTCGGCGAAGAGCACGGTCACCGTGCGTCTCTCCTCCGGCACCGGCCAGGGCGGCCCGGTGACGTCCTCCCGAGACATGACGAGCGTGGACAGTGGCATCGCACCCACCCTTCCCCCCAGCAGTGGTGCCTGACGATCTCTGGAGACTGTCACCACCGGGCCGACGGGGGATCTGCCGAACGACGTATGTCGGCCGGTGACAACCTTTAGTCGCGATGTCGACGCGAGGAGTACCACAGCGGGATCGAGGCCGTAGAAGGGCGCGGGGCCGGTGGCTAGGCTGCGGGCATGGCCAGCGATGTGGACACCGCACCGCTCGTCGGCCGTGCCGACCAGTTGACGGCGCTGCGCTCCGCCCTGCTCGACGATCTCGGGCCCGGGCAGACCGCGGCGGTCTTCCTCAGTGGTGAGAGCGGCGTGGGCAAGACCCGGCTGCTGCACGAGGTGGGGGCGCGGCTGCGCGACGCGGGAGCCGTGGTGTTGACCGGCTCCTGCCTGGACATCGGCGACGCCTCGCCGCTGCACCCGGTGCTGCAGGCGCTACGCCGCTTCGACGGCGAGCTGACCTCCACCCAGGCCCGGACGTCCTCGGCGGTCCGCGGCCTGCTGCGGATGTTCGCCGAGGAGACCGCCGCCCCGGACGGCGCCGGCGCGCTGCTCGAACGGGTGTCCCGCGGGCTCGGCCTGATCGCCGAGGGCCGGCCGCTGGTGCTCGTCCTGGACGACCTGCAGTGGGTGGACCGGAGCACCCGGCAGCTGCTGCTCTACCTGCTCGCCGGTCTGGGCGACCTCCAGCTCTCCGTGCTGGCCGCGGTGCGGGCCGAGTCGTTGCAGGGCGCCCACCCGCTGCGCCGGGTGCTCACCGAGCTGCGCCGGCTGCGGTCGGTGCGGGTGCTCGACCTCGCCCCGCTGGACCGGGCCGACACCGACCGGCTGGCCGCCGCCATCGCCGGCGCGTCGTTGACCCCGGAGGCCGCCGAGCAGGTCTGGCAGCGCAGCGGCGGCAACCCGTTCGTGGTCGAGGAGCTGGCCCGGGACCTGCGCGACGGCCGGGACGGGCTCTCCGACACGCTGCGCGAGATCTTCCTGGCCCGGGTGGACGCGCTGCCCCAGCACGCGCACGCCGTGGTGCACGCCGTCGCCGCCGGTGTCGAACCGGTCGAACACTGGCTGCTGGCCGAGGTGCTGGGTCTGCCCGAGCCGGAGCTGATCGAGGCGGTGCGGGCCGCCGTGGCGCACCGGCTGCTGGTCGGCGTGGACGAGGGTTACCGGCTGCGCCACCGGCTGGTCGCCGAGGTCCTCGCGCACGAGCTGCTGCCGGCGGAACGCTCCGCCCTGCATCGGCGCTACGCCGAGGCGCTGACCCGGGCACCGGCGGAACTGCACCAGGCGCGCCTGGCCCACCACTGGCGGCTGGCCGGCGAACCCGGCCTGGCGTTGCCGGCGGCGATGGCGGCCGCCCGGGAGGCGGAGCGGCTGCACGGCTTCGCCGAGGC
The DNA here is from genome assembly GCF_036902725.1 of Micromonospora psammae. Lineage (NCBI taxonomy): Bacteria > Bacillati > Actinomycetota > Actinomycetes > Micromonosporales > Micromonosporaceae > Micromonospora > Micromonospora psammae. The sequence continues at coordinate 2,861 of NZ_JBAKHM010000006.1, forward strand.
GCACCGGCACTGGTCGGCGGCGCTGGACCTGGCCGCCGCGCCGGCCGCCGGCCCGGCCGCCCCGGCGCCGGTGCGGGTCGACCGGGCGGTGCTGCTGGAGCACGCCGCGGAGACCGCGCACCAGTGCGGCGAGCACGCCCGGGCGCTGCACCTGCTGGAGGAGCTGGCCGGGGGCGTGGACGCCGGCCCGTCCTGCGCGCTGCGCATCCGCCGGGCCCGCTACCTCGCCGCCGCCGGACGGTCCGCCCCGGCCGAGGCGGAGTACACGGGTGTCCTGGAGTCCGCCGCCTGCACCCCGCGGGAGCGGGCGTCCGCCGCTGCCCGCCTGGCCGAGCTGCTGCTGCACCTGGGCCGGTACGCCGAGGCCGGCCGGCGCGCCCGGGAGGCGCTCGACCTCGCCGCGGCGGTGGACGGCAGCACCACCGAGGTGGTGCTGGCCAGCTCGGCGCTCGGCTTCAGCGAGGCGTTCCTGGAGGACCCGGACGCCGGCCTGGCGGTGGTCCGGCGCGCCCTGGAGATCGCCGAGCGGGCCGGCCGGCCGGAGGACGTCGCCTGCGCGTACCTGCACCTGGCGGAGCTGCTCACCGGGCCGTTGAACATCCTCGAGGAGGGGGTGGTGGTGGCCCGCCGGGGCGCCGAGCGGGTGGCCGAGCTGGGGCTGGGCCGCACCTACGAGACCCGGCTGCTGGCGATCGCCACGAACGGGCTGTTCCGGGTGGGGCAGTGGGCCGAGGCGGAGAAGGTGGTCGCGGCCGCGCTGCGGCACCGTCCCTCGGGCGCCGACGCGGTGGAGCTGCTGCTGGCCCGCTGCCGGCTCTCCGTCGGCTACGGCGACGTGGAGGCCTCCGACCGGGACCTGGAGGCGGTCGCCACGGTGCTCGCCGGTGGCGGTGCCCGACACGTGCTGCCGATGCTGATCCTGCGCGCCGGGCTGGCCATGTGGCAGGGGCGGCACGACGTCGCCCGGCAGGCCGTGCAGCGTGGGCTCACCGAGAGCCGCTCCGACGACGTGATGCTGCTGGCGACCCTGGCCTGGCACGGCTTGCGGGCCGAGGCGGAGGCGCACGCCAGCCGTACGGTGCCGGTGGACGAGACCGCGGTCCGGCGCCTGCGCGACGTGGTCGACAAGGTGGCCCGCAAGAGCGCGCACGCGGCCCGGCCGGTACGCCTCGGTGCGGAGGGCTTCCTGGTGCTCTGCGCCGCCGAGCTGAGCCGGCTCGACGGGCGGGGCGATCCCGAGCTCTGGGCCCGCTCGGCCGCGGAGTGGGACCGGCGCCACCACCCGTACCCGGCGGCGTACTCCCGGCTGCGGCAGGCCGAGGCGCTGCTGGCCCGGCGCAGCCGCAGCACGACCGCGGCGAAGCTGCTGCGCCGGGCGTACGAGATGGCCCAGGGGCTCGGTGCGGTGCCGCTGACCAGTGAGATCCGTACCCTCGCCGGCCGCGCCCGGGTGGCGTTGGAGGAGCGGCCCCCGTCGGCCGCCGGTCGTCTGGCGCGCCGGGCCGAGCCGGCCGGCGGTGAGCTGTCGGTGCTCACCGCGCGGGAGCGCGAGGTGCTCGCCGCGGTCGCCGAGGGGCTGACCAACAAGGAGATCGGGCAGCGGCTGTTCATCAGCGAGCGGACCATCGGGGTGCACGTCTCGCACATCTTCGACAAGCTCCAGGTGCGGACCCGGGTGCAGGCGAGCGCGATCCACCTGCGTAACCGCGCCGACTGAAGTCACGCGTGGTCGCCTCGAATACGTCGTTCTACTGATGGCGCGGGTGCTCGCCGCTGGAAGGCTGTCGAGCGAGCCGATGGCACGGGGGTGCCCCGACCACAGTGGAGGAGACATGACGGAACCGGTCTGGGGCCCTGTCCACGCCGACATCGTCGGTCTGCTCGCCGACCATCCCGCGGACGTGCCGGCGGTGGTCGACCACCTCACCAAGCTGCAGGACCTGCTGGTCCGGCTCCCTCCGCTGGAGCGCAGCTGCCCGCTGGCGGACTTCAACCAGCTCTACCTGACCATCACCAGCAGCGTGCTGGACGGCCTCTACGACGACTACTTCGCCGACCCGGCCTTCCTGTCCCGGTTGGACGTGGAGTTCGCCGCCCGGTACTTCGACGCGCTGCGGCTGTGGTCGGAGTCCAGCCCGACCACCCCGAAGGCGTGGTCGTGCCTGTTCAAGCGGATGCGCGGCCCGGACGCCCGGCCGCTGCCGTCGGCGGCGGCGGGGGTGAACGCGCACATCAACTTCGACCTGCCGTTCGCCCTGGTGACGACCTTCGACCACCTGGAGTCGGAGCCGGTGGACGGCAGCGACCAGCACCGCGACTACCTGAAGATCAACGACATCTTCGCCGACAAGATCCCCACCCTGCGCCGGGGCTACCTGGAGCAGTGGCAGCTGATGCTGGACATGCTCAACGGCGACATCGACGACTGGTACCAGGGCGAGCTGGTGGAGTACACCCGGGACGTGGCCTGGCGCAACGCGCAGAACATCTGGCGCTGCCGGCACGACCCGCACGCCCGCGACTGCGAGCGCGCGCGGCTGGACGACAACGCCGCCGCGCTCGGCCGGCTGCTGCTCTCGCCACTGGGGGCATTTCTGCAGTAGCAGCCGGGACGGGGGGTCCCCGCGCTCCGGGAGACCGGGGCGCGGGGACGCGTCCCGCTCGGGCCCCGGGCCCGGGCGCGCTTCGCCGCGGGCGCCCGGCACGCCCGGACGGGTGTCGGCCGGCCCACACCGGGTACGCCCGCGGCATGGCCGCGCACCGTTCCGCCTTCCGCTTCGACCCGCCCTTCCGGCTGCCGCTGGCCCTGCTCGGCGTCCGGCCGGAGACCTCCTGGGTGACGGTCGACGACGAGGCGGTCGAGATCCGGTTCGGCCCCTGGCGACTGCGCACCACCCGGGGCAACGTCACCGGGGCGGAGATCTCCGGGCCGTACCGCTGGTGGCGGGCGATCGGGCCGCACCTGTCCCTGGCCGACGGCGGGGTCACCTTCGGCAGCAGCACCGCCACCGGGGTCTGCATCCGCCTCGCCGCCGGCGTACCGGCCCTGGTGCCGGGGCCGTGGCTGCGCCACCCGGCCGTCACGGTCACGGTCACCGACCCCGACGCCCTGCTCGGCGTGCTGCGCGCCCCACCCGTCGGTTGACCCGGCCCCGCCGCCGCCGCGGTTGATCGTCCCGCTTCCCGGCGTTCCGGCGGGTGGGGCCGGGCGCACCACCTACGGTCGGTTCAGGGCCGGAAAGGGTGGTACGGGGCATGGCGCAGGAGCGGGACGGGGCACCGGGGCGGCGTGCCCGCAGACGGGGCGGCCAGACTCCGGCGGCGGGCGCGGACCGGGCGCTGCGGGCGGCCCGCGACCCGGGCCAGCCGACCGACGCCGGTCGCTCGGTGACTGTGCCGGAGCGCGTGGACAGCCCGGTCCACCCGGCCCCAGCGGCCGGCCCGCTGCGGCGCTGGCTCTTCGCGCACCGGGTGCAGCCGGTGGGGCCGGAGGCCCAGGAGGGGCAGGAGCAGCGCCACCCCTGGTGGCAGGTGATGTGCCTGACCGGGGTCGACTACTTCTCCACGCTGTCCTACCTGCCCGGTATCGCCGCGCTGGCCGCCGGGGCGCTCTCCCCGCTGGCCACCCTGCTGATCGTGGCGCTGACCCTGTTCGGGATGCTGCCCATGTACCGGCGGGTGGCCCGGGAGAGCCCGCACGGGCAGGGTTCGGTGGCGATGCTGGAGCGGCTGCTGCCGTTCTGGCGGGGCAAGCTCTCCGTCCTGGTGCTGCTCGGCTTCGTGGCCACCTCGTGGATCATCACGATCACGCTCTCCGCCGCCGACGCCACGGTGCACCTGCTGGAGAACCCGTACCTGCCGTCCTCCTTCCCGCACGGGGCCGGGGCGGCCGTGGTGGTGACGGTGGTGCTGCTGATCGTCCTCGGAGGGGTGTTCCTGCTGGGCTTCCGCGAGGCGGTCACCGTCGCCGTCCCGCTGGTCGTGGCCTTCCTCGGGCTCAACGCGGTGATCGTGGTGGCCGGCCTGCTCGAGGTGACCGCCGACCCGGCGCTGCTGGCCGGCTGGACCAGTCGGCTGACCGCCGGCGGCGACGGCCTGGGTCACCTGGTCGGTACGTCGGTGCTGGCCTTCCCGCTGCTGGTGCTCGGGCTCTCCGGCTTCGAGACCGGGGTGAGCATGATGCCGCTGGTCAGGGGGGACGGCGCGGACCGTGAGCAGCGCCTGCGGGCGCGGATCCGCAACACCCGCCGGCTGCTCACCACCGCCGCCCTGATCATGTCCGTCTACCTGGTCGCCACCACCGTCGTGACCACCGTGCTGATCCCGCCGGACCAGTTCGCCCCGGGCGGCGCCGCCAACGGCCGGGCGCTGGCCTGGCTCGCCCACGAGCACCTCGGTGAGGGGTTCGGCACCGCCTACGACATCAGCAGCGTGCTCATCCTCTGGTTCGCCGGCGCCTCGGCGATGGCCGGGCTGATCAACATCGTGCCGCGCTACCTGCCGGCGTACGGGATGGCGCCGGAGTGGGCCCGGGCGGTGCGGCCCGTGGTGATCGTCTACACCGTGATCAGCATCGCCATCACGGTGGCGTTCCGGGCCGACGTCAACGCCCAGGCCGGCGCGTACGCCACCGGGATCCTGGCCATGATGGTCTCCGCGGCGGTGGCGGTGAGCATCGCCGCGCTCCGCGCCCGGCACCGGGTCGCCGGGGTCGGCTTCACCGTGTTGACCCTGGTCCTGCTCTACGCGCTGGTCGAGAACGTGATCGAGAAGCCGGACGGGATCACCATCTCCGGCATGTTCATCGCCGGCATCATCGTCGTCTCGCTGGTCTCGCGGGTGGCCCGCACCACCGAGCTGCGCGCGGAACGGATCGAGTTCGACGCGGCCGCCCGCCGGTTCATCGCCGAGTCGCTGGCCCACGACAATCGGCTGCACCTGATCGCCAACAAGCGGGACAGTGGCGCGGTCAAGGAGTACCGGGTCAAGGAACGGGCGCAGCGCGGGATGAACCCCGTGCCCGGGGCCGCCGACGTGCTCTTCCTGGAGATCGACGTGGTGGACCCGTCGGAGTTCAGTCAGGTGCTGCGGGTGCGCGGCATCGAGGTCGGCGGCTACCGGGTGCTGCGGGCCAGCAGCCCGGCCGCGCCGAACGCGATCGCGGCCATCCTGCTGGCCCTGCGCGACGCCACCGGAACGCGTCCGCACGCCCACTTCGAGTGGTCCGAGGGGAGCCCGGTCGCCCACCTGCTGCGCTACCTGATCCTGGGGCGGGGCGACACCCCGCCGGTGGTCCGGGAGATCATCCGCAAGAGCGAGGCGGATCCTGCCCGCCGGCCCGGCATCCACGTCGGCGGCTGATTACCGGGTCAGATCGGCCCGCTCGGGCGCGCGGGGCGTCGGAAAGCGTCGCTGACCTGGCAGTTCGCGGGCAATCAACCTGCCTGGGGTCGGTCGGCGGTCGATGGGGGCATAAACGGAAATCGCAAGGTTCTTCACGTTCGCCGGCCTTGTCACAATTGGTCGTCGTATCGTAATTTTCGGTGGCTTCGTGGGACCTCGGCCACCCCGCGCCGTTTCGGTGCGGCCGCATCACACGTACGAGAGGCAGGGAAGCCCTATGTCCACGAACCGAGTGAGTCGGCGCCCAGCGAAACCCAGGCGGCGGTCCCGGTGGTTCTTAACCGGTGGCCTGATGGCGGGCGGCATGGTGGTGGCGACGACGGGCCTGACCGGCGTGGCGGCCTCGGCGGCCGACCGCGTGAGCGTGCCCTGCGACTCGGACCGGCTCATCGCTGCTCTCGTTCGGGCCAACGCCGAGGGTGGCGGCGAGCTCCGGCTCGCCCGCAAGTGCACCTACACCCTCACCGAGGCGTTCCAGCAACCGGACGACTACGACGGGGGCATCCGGGACGCCCGCGAGGCCGCCGACACCGCCGAGAACCCCGGTGACGCCGAGGCGCCCCCGCGCGACCCGAAGGACGACAAGGCCGGGCTGCCGGTCATCTACCACCCCATCACCATCCATGGCGAGGGCGCCACCATCCAACGGGCTTCGAACGCCGACGAGTTCCGGTTCTTCACCGTGCGCGACGGCGGCGACCTGGACCTGCGGGACGTCGTGCTCAAGAACGGCCGGTCGGCCGCGGAGGGGGGCGCCATCCACGTGGTCCACGGTGCCGCCGCCACCGTGCGGGGCACCACGATCATCGGAAGCACCTCCCGCTCCGCCGAGGGCGGCGGCGGCGGGGTCTTCAACGACGGCAACATGGTGGTCCGTGACAGCACCTTCGTCGGTAACCAGGCCATCGGGAAGGAGGGCAAGGGCGGGGGCCTGCTCAACGGTGGCGTGCTCACCGTGGAAGGGGCGAAGTTCTTCGAGAACTCCGCCGCCGCCTACGGTGGCGGGCTCGGCAACTACCGGGGGGCGGCCGAGATCCATGGGGGCACCTTCGCCGACAACAAGGCGAAGCAGGGTGGCGGGTTCGCCAGCTTCTCGGCCCGTACCAAGGTCTCCGACGTGCGGGTGCTCGGCAACACCGCCGAGGTCGGCGGGGGCGTCGCCAACTCCGACGCCGTGCTCTACCTGAAGGGCATGACGATCCGCGCCAACACCGCCACGGTCAAGGGCGGTGGCATCTCCACCTTCCAGGGTCTGCTCACGCTCGACGAGAGCACCGTCGAGCACAACAGCTCCAAGGGGGACGGCGGCGGGATCTACGCCGAGAAGTCGAACCTGCTGGTGCGCCGCAGCCACGTCAGCCGCAACGACGCGGACAAGAAGGCGGGCGGCATCTTCGTCACGATGGGTCAGGTCTCCCTGTACAAGAGCCGGGTCACCGACAACGTCTCCAACGAGGAGCCGGGTGGCCTCTTCGTGGACAAGGCCCGCGCCAGGGTCGATGACGAGACCGAGATCATCGGCAACGAGCCGGGCAACTGCGTGGGCAGCACGGTGCCGGTCCCGAACTGTTTCCGCTGATCCTCGACGGAGCGAACCCGCCGGGTTCGCGCCCGTCGGTCCGAGCGCACCCGGTCCACCGCGACGATCATCCCGATCGCCGGTGGACCGGGTGCGCCGGTCGGCCCTCAGGAGCCCGCCGGTGTCGGCCTCACCGTCGGCGGCGGACCGGGCGCTCAGGCGAGCGCGCGGAGCCGCCCGGCGAGCTCGCCGGCGAGGAAGTCCAGGAAGCCGTCCGGGTCCGGGCCGGCGTTCTGCAGCACGATGTGGTCGTAGCCGGCGTCCAGGTAGCGCGAACCGCCGCCAGGTGCACCACCTCCGGCCCCACGGCGAACTGGCGCCGGAGGTGGTGCACCTCGACCCCACCGACAAACGCCCACCCGTGACCCAGCCTCCTAGGATGCGCTACCGGTGGTGACCAGGACGACGGGCCGGGGGACCGGCCGTGCGGGTCCGCAGTGGGCGCCGGCCTCCGCTGAAGTCGCGCCCCCACCGGTCGTGGATGATCGGGAGCGGACATGGAAAAGCCCGCGCCCGGGGGTGGGGGCGCGGGCTTCTCGGTACCGCCTACTTGGACGGTTCGGGCAGCGCGCAGTCGATCTTGGGGTTGGCGCCGATGTAGTTCAGCGGGCCCGCCACGATCGTCACCAGGATGGTCCCGGCCTCGGCGCAGTTGGTGTCGTCATTGTTGTAGTAGCCGCGCTGGCCAGCGGCGACAGCGCCAATGATCAGCCAGATGACGACGAGGACTCCGAAAATCGACGTACCGCGCATGGGGGTGCCTCCCGGGTCGTGGTGGTGCGAGGTGACGACCCAGTACCCAGACCCGACGAACGGGTAAACGGGGTCGGGGAACGCTCGGCCCGGCGACCCGTCGGCGGCGCCGCCGGACGGGCCGGATCGGCCACCACGCGGGCCGCGCCCGGCGTCCGTCCACTGCCGACCCGGCGACCCCCGCCCGGACGTTCAGTGCGGCGGCGACGGGTCCTCCGGCGGCTTTCCCCGGCTGCGCAGGTGGTCGGCGACGCCGCCGGGTGGGGCGAGGGCCGGTGGTGCTGCCGGGGGCACCACCACCGGCCCGCTCTTTCGGGTCAGCCCTGCTCGCCGGCTCCGGTGCCGACGGGCAGTACCCGCTCGGCCTCGGCGCCGGCGCCGGCCAGCACCTTCGCCTGCTGCGGCCAGGTGGCCAGGCTGGCGGCGGCGCGCAGCCCGGCGGTGCGGATGACGTCGCGCAGCGCCGGCTCGTCCAGTTCGGCCAGCTGCCGGTACGTGCGGATGCCCGCGGCGTGCAGCGCGGCGGCCATCTTCGGTCCGACGCCCTGGATGCGGCGGAAGTCGTCCGCCGGCGCGGTGTCGTCGGCGGGCGGCGGGGTCACCGGCGTGGCGGCGGCCACCAGGGCGGACCCGATCGTCAGGTCGGACTCCTCGGCCGGAGTCGGCACGGCGGCCTCGGGGGTGGCGCCGCCGGTCATCGTGTCCTCGACCGGGGTCCGGGGCGCCGGAACTCCCGACGTGGCGGTCACCGGCTCGGCGGCCGGAACCTCCTCGGTGGTGTCGGGCGTGGCGATCCCCACCGGAGCGCCGGTCCCGACGGGCGCGGTGTCCTCGTCGGTGGAGACCGCGTCCACCGTGGTGGCGGTCGGGGTCGGCTCGGTGGTGGACGGGCCGACCTCGACCCGCGCCCCGGCGTCGTCGTCGCCCGGCGTGTCCGCCGCGGCCGGCCGCTGGGTGGTCCTGGCCTCGGTGGCCGACGTGACCCGGTCGGCACGCTCGTCGTCGGCGTCGCCGGGCAGGTCGGCGTGGGCCGGCTCGTCGGCGTGCTCCGCGGCGGCGGAGGTGACCTGCGGGTCGGCCGCACCGGTCAGCCGCACCGGCTCGACCTCGTGGTCCGCGTCGGCGGCCGAAGCGTCCGCGTCCCGCTCCGCACCCTCGGCGGGCCGGTCGGGGTCGGCGGCGCCCACGTCGGTCGAGGTCACGGTCGCCGGGGCGCGGTCGGTGTCGTCCCCGGTCGGCGGGGTGTCGGTGGCGACCGGCGCGGCGTCCACCTCGGCGGGGGCCACCTCGTCGACGACCGCCGCGGGCGCGGGCGCGGCGTCGACGGTGGCCTCGGGCCGGGGCGGGTCGACGACGGCGGTCGCCGCGGCGGCCGCCTTCTCGTCCTCGGAGAGTCCGACCACCGGATCACCCTCCATCATGGGCTGCGGTGCCCCGGCGGCCGCTGCGGCCTGCCGGTCGCGCCACACCCAGCCTCCAGCCACACCGGCCACCAGGGCCAGGATCACGATCAGCCATTGCCCGAAAGTCGACGGCACGGCGAACCTCCCTCTTGCATATGTCGGTGAAAGTCGCGAAGAAAACTCGCCGGCAGCTTTCCACACGGGTGGCGGCGGCGACAGGGAGGATCACGACTCGCGACGCAGGTGGTACGGCCGGTGCCAGCGGGTGGCGGTGGGATGACCGACGGTGGGGCGCCGGAGGCGGGCGCGGGACGGCGACTGGCCCGGCCGGGCCGCGACGAGGTGCCGTCGCCGGGGCCCGGCCGGGCGGCTCAGTCGTCCTCGCCCCGGTAGGTGTAGAAGTCGTCGACGAACTTGCGGGCCAGCCGGGGGACCCGGCTGCTGACGCCGAAGTAGCCGCGGGCGCCGAGCAGCGCCAGCCGGCCGACCACCGGCTTGTACATCCGGTCGTCGCCGCTGGTGCCGCTGCGGTTCAGCGAGTCGGCGACCCGGGCGAACCCGTACGGCACCATGGCCGCCTCGTAGTCGGCCACCGCCTGGACCAGTGTCTTGTCGCCGGCGACGGCCTGGCGGACCTGCCGGCAGAGCAGGGCGGCGTCGCGCAGGGCGGTGTTCGCCCCCACCCCGCGCCCCGGCGTCATCGTGTGGATGGCGTCGCCGAGCAGCGTGACGGTGCTGCTCTTCCACGCCGGCACCGGCTCGCTGGTGGTCACCTTGATCGGCAGGGCGCTGCCGGGATCGCTGCGGGCCAGCAGCTGCCGCAGGTTCGGGTGCCAGTTGCGGGTGAGTTCCAGGGCGAGCTGGACGAGTTCGTCGCCGCGCCGCTGCATGACGTCCGGCGGGAAGCGGTGGGACGCGCTCCAGATGATCAGGTTGATGTTGTCGCGGGTGGTGTCGTGGCGCCGCCCCGGCCAGTTCCGCAGCAGCGCCGCGTCGGCGTCGGCCACGTCGGGCTTGATCGTCCCGTCCCGGTCCCACTTGAACTCCATCACGTGCAGCACGCCCATCATCCCGCCGGCTCCGAAGATCAGCGAGATGCCGTGCTCGACGTGGTGCGGCAGCAGGGCGCGGGTGTGCGGGGTGAGCGGGATCCGGGTGGCGATGTTGATGGTGCCGGCGTCGCGGGTCACCGCGTGCGGCAGGTACTGGCGGCGGACCGCGGAGTGGGTGCCGTCCGCGGCCACCAGCAGGTCGCCGGTGGCACTGGTGCCGTCGGCGAAGTACGCGGTGACGGTGCCGTCGTCGCGCTGCTCGTACCGGGTGAAGGTCTTGTCGAAGTGCACCACGTCCTCGAGGCCGGTGAGCAGGACCTGGCGCAGCGTCATCCGGGCCACCGAGCGTTCGGTGTGGACCGGGTCGGTGTCGGGGCGCAGCGTGAACGACGCGGTCCGGCCCAGCCGCTGGGTGAGGACGTTGAAGTAGCGGGGGGAGCGGGCGCAGGTGGCCAGGTAGATGTCGAACAGCTCGGGCGGCAGGCACTCCCGCAGCGCCTTGCTGCCGGTGGGTCCGATGCCGACCCGGTAGCCGAGCAGCCCCTCGCCGCGGGTGCGGTAGCGCTCGTAGACGGCGACGCTGACGCCGGCCCGGCGCAACCCCTGCGCGAGGCAGAGGCCGCCGGTGCCGGCGCCGACGATCAGGACGTGCGGTGGTCCCCCGGAGGTCACGGCGAGGCTCCGCTCAACCAGCCGGCCGGGGTGAGGGGACCTCGGCGGCGTCCCACCGGTAGAAGCACCCGGCGATCGCGTCCCGCGGCGACCGCCACGTCGGCAGGTACGGCGAGGTGTGCGCGGAGAGCCGCTCGTTGACCTGGAGGTAGAGCGGGTGGTTGCGGGCGCCCGCGAGCGCGTCCGGGTCGACGTCCTCGGTCTCCATCAGGTGCACGCACAGGTCGTGCAGGCAGTACAGGGAACGGTGCCGGACCCCGGTCAGGGCGGGCAGTTCGGTCGCGTCGGACTCGGCGAAGATCTGCGCCACCCGACCCTCCGAGCCCGGGATGATCCTGCTGACGATCAGTAGACGGCTCATGGAACCCCTCTCGCCGGTGGTGCTCCCCATCGGGGTGGGAGCCCACGGTCTGCTGTGCACCCACCCTGACCTACCGGCTGTCACCTGCACGTCACTCGACGTGCGGTGACGGTGACGCCGGTCAGCGGGTCCGGGGCCCGACCCGGGTGGCCGGGCTGCGGGCCGGCCCAGCCGGCGTGTCGCGTACGGCGGGGTGGCGTGGGGAAGCCGAGGCGTCCCGGGTGTTCGTCGGCCGGGCGGGGCCACCCGGCGCGTCGCGGGTGGCGTCCCGGATCGGCGCGAGCGTGTCGTCGAGCAGCGCGGTCATCGCCGCCGACGGCTCCAGCCGCAGTTCCCGCAGCAACAGGTCCCGGTAGACGTAGAAGGCGTGCACCGCCTCGAAGGCGTTGCCCTCGGCCAGGTGGATGCGCACCACCAGCCGGTGCGGCGTCTCGCGCAGCGGCTCGGCGGACATCGCCTCGAGCGCCGCCTCCAGGGCTTCGCCGTGCCTGCCCGCCGCGAGGTGCTGCCCGGCCAGCTCCTCCAGCATGTGCAGCCGGAGCTGGCGCAGCCGTTCCCGCTCGGTCAGCACCCAGTCGTCGTACCAGCCGGGGAGCAGGTCGTGGCGGCCGGCGGCGAGGGCCGCGGCGGCGCACGGGTCGCCGCCGTCGCGGACCCGGGCGGCGGTGCCGACCAGCGCGTCGACGTCGACCCGGACGGCCGGGTCCAGGCGTACGGTGTCGCCGGCGGTGGTCAGGGGGCAGCAGGGGTCCTGGCGCAGTCGCCACAGCGCGGTGCGCAGCGACGACAGGGCGCGGTCCTCGGTGGCGTCCGGCCAGAGCAGTCCCGCCAGGTGGCTGCGGGTGGCCCCGGGGCGAAGCCCGATCAGCGCGATGACCCGTTGCAGGCCGCGCGGCACCACGACCGGCGCGTCTCCGTGCAGCAGCTGGAAACCACCGAGCAGGTGCAGCGAGATGGCGGGGCCGGGAGGATCTCCGGCGGTCGGCATGGACGGATCGGCGGCCACGGCGGCACCCCCTGCGGAACGCTCGTCCCGACTCATCTGTGTGTCCCCGGCGCGGCTGCCCATGACCCCGGTGTCGGGTCGCTCCGCCGCGGCACGGCGTCTGTGGCACGCCGCGGTCGCCGGGCTGACCACCACGAAGGTTATCAATCGTGGTCACTCTCGGTCAATATCGCGAGGTAGACAAGGCGTCCCGTAACACGGGTTCTGAGCTGCGCATAGAAGCATCTGATTGTGATCTTGGCACAGCTCATACACAGGCTGCGTCAACGCATCGTCACGGAAGCCGGCCGACGAGACGATGCCCGTGACGCCCGGGTGACGCCGCGCCCGGCATCGTGTCGGCAGTCGTCCGGCCGGAGACGACGCGGTCCGCACCGCGTCCGAGGCCGTGGGGGGAGGCCCAACCATGGACCGTTCGCTGATCGTCGCGAAGGTGGTCCCGACCGCTGAGGCACAGGTGGCCGAGATCTTCGCCGAGTCAGACGCGACCGACCTGCCGCGGCTGGTCGGGGTCCGGCACCGGTCGTTGTACCGGCTGCACGATCTGTACGTGCACCTGCTGGAGACCGAGTCGCCGGCGGAGAGCGCGGTCGAGGCGGCCCGCGGGAACCCCGAGTTCCAGCGGGTCAGCGCCCGACTGCGGCCCTACGTCTCGCCGTACCTGCCGACCTGGCGGGAGCCGCGGGACGCGATGGCCCACTGCTTCTACCGGTTCGACGCCGTGACCGCCACGGGGCGGCGGCCGTGACCGCCACCGCGCCCCACCAGGAGCAGCTCTGGTCCCGCTGCGAGGGGTGCGCCAGCCTGCTGTACCGCAAGCGGCTGCGCCGCAACCTCGACGTCTGCCCGGAGTGCGGCGCCCACGCCCGGCTGGCCGCGCCGGAGCGCCTGTCCCAACTGGTCGATCCCGGGTCGTTCACCCCGCTGCCGGACCGGCCGGCGGAGGTGGACCCGATCGACTTCGTCGACGTGCTGCCGTACCCGCACCGGCTGACCGCCGCCCGCGCCGGCACCGGCCTGGACGAGGCGGTCGTCTGCGGCACCGCCGCCGTCGGCCGGCACCGGTGCGCGCTGGCCGTGATGGACTTCCGGTTCCTCGGCGGCAGCCTGGGCGCCGCCGTCGGGGAGATGATCACCCGGACCGCCGAGCGGGCCCTCGACGACCGGATCCCCCTGGTCCTGGTCACCGCCTCCGGTGGGGCGCGGATGCAGGAGGGCGCCCTGTCGCTGATGCAGATGGCCACGGTCAGCCAGGCGATCGCCGGGCTGCGGGAGGCGGGACTGCTCACCGTCAGCGTGCTCACCGACCCCACCTACGGGGGAGTGGCCGCCTCGTTCGCCACCAACACCGACGTGGTGCTCGCCGAGACCGGCGCCCGGATGGGCTTCGCCGGTCCCCGGGTGATCCGCCAGGTGACCGGCCGGGCGCTGCCCGAGGGCTTCCAGACCGCCGACTTCCTGCTCCGGCACGGCCAGGTGGACATGGTGGTGCCCCGGCACGCGCTGCGCGGGCGGCTCGCCGCCTTGCTCGCCGCGGCGGGGAGCGGCCGTCGCCCGGTGCCGGCCGCGGCCGTACCCCGGCAGGAGCGGCCGCCCGGCGCCGCCCGGCCGGCCGACGTCGCCGAGCCGACCGCGGCGCCGGCCCGGCAGCCGGCGGGCGGTGACGCCTGGGAAACGGTACGGCTGGCTCGGCACCCCGGCCGACCGACCACCCTGGACTACCTGGACTCGGCCTTCGAGGGTTTCGTGGAGCTGCACGGCGACCGGCTCGGGGGGGACTGCCCGGCCGTCGTCGGCGGGCTGGCCCGGCTCGACGGCCGCCACCTCATGGTGATCGGCCACCAGAAGGGACACACCACCGCCGAGCTGGTCGCCCACAACTTCGGCATGGCCAGCCCGGCCGGTCACCGCAAGGCGCTGCGACTGATGCGGCTCGCCGCCCGCCTCGGACTGCCGGTCGTCACCCTGGTCGACACCCCCGGTGCCGACCCCGGGGTACGGGCCGAGGAGCAGGGTCAGGCGGCGGCGATCGCGGAGAACATCCTCGCCATGAGCGTGCTGCCGGTGCCGGTCGTCGCCGTGGTGACCGGGGAGGGCGGCAGCGGCGGCGCGCTGGCCCTCGCCGTGGCCGACCGGGTGCTGATGCTCCAGCACGCGATCTACTCGGTGATCAGCCCGGAGGGCTGCGCCGCCATCCTCTGGCCGGACCGCGGCGCGGCCCCGCAGGCGGCCCGGGCGCTCCGGCTGACCGCGCCCGACCTGTGCCGGCTCGGCATCGTCGACGACGTCGTCCCGGAGCCGGTCCCGGCCGCCCACCACGACCCGGAGGCGACGACCCGGGCCCTGCGCGAGGCGGTGCGGGCGAACCTGCTGCCGCTGCTCGACGTGCCGACCGCGACCCTGGTACGCCGCCGTCGACAGCGGTTCCGCCGGTTCGGCGCGGCGCGCATCGGATCCCGGGCGGGTGCCCGGTGAGCGCCGGCGCGCTGCGGACCGACGGTCCGGCGGCCGGCGAGGAGACGGCCGGGGTGGACGCCGTGCTGACCGGGCTGCGCCGGCAGGCGCGGCACCTCGTCGCCGAGCTGGCCGGCCCGGTACGTCGGGTGCGGCTGCGCAGCGGCGACACCGTGCTGGAGGTGGAGTGGCACGGTACGGCCGCCCCGGCCGCGGTGCCGGAGAGCGGCCCCGCGCCGGAGGTCGCCGTGCCGGCGCCACCGGCGCCGCCGGCCGCGCCGCCGGCCGGGCGGGCGGAGGTGCGCTCGCCGATGGTCGGCACCTTCTACCGCGCGCCGGAGCCGGGGGCGGCGCCGTTCGTGAACGTCGGCGACGCGGTGCGGCCCGGTCAGGTCGTCGGCATCGTCGAGGCGATGAAGCTGATGAACGAGGTGACCGCGGAGCGTGCCGGCCGGGTCGCCGAGGTGCTGGCCGTCGACGGCCAGCCGGTGGAGTACGACCAGCCACTGGTCACGTTGGACCCGGTCTGAGGCGGGGTGTGAGGAATGTTCGAGAAGGTGCTCATCGCCAACCGGGGTGAGATCGCGCTGCGGGTGCTACGCGCCTGCCGGGAGCTCGGGGTACGCACGGCGGTGGTCTACTCCACCGCGGACGCCGACTCCGCGCCGGTGCGCCTGGCCGACGAGGCGGTCCTGATCGGACCGGCCCCGAGCAAGCGCAGCTACCTCAACGCCGCGGCGATCGTCGAGGCCGCCCGGCAGGTCGGGGCGCAGGCCGTGCACCCCGGCTACGGCTTCCTCTCCGAGGACGCCGACTTCGCCGAGATCTGCGCCGACAACGGGCTGGTCTTCATCGGCCCGCCACCGCAGGTGATGGCGGCGCTGGCCGACAAGTCCTCCGCGCGGGCGCTGATGCGCCGGGCCGGCCTGCCGCTGCCGCCGGGCAGCGTCAGCCCGGTGCCGACGGCCGCCCAGGCGGCGGAGGTCGCCGCCGAGGTGGGCTACCCGGTGATCGTGAAGGCCGCCGCCGGTGGTGGCGGCCGGGGGATGACCGTGGTCCGGTCCGCGGCGGAGCTGTCCCGGGCCTACGCCCGGACCCGGGCCGCCGCGCAGGCCGCCTTCGGCGACGACCGGGTGTACGTCGAGCGGTACCTCACCGACGCCCGTCATGTGGAGGTGCAACTGCTCTGCGACTCCCACGGCGCGGGCGTGCACCTGGGCACCCGGGACTGCTCGGTGCAGCGGCGGCACCAGAAGCTGGTCGAGGAGGCGCCCGCGCCGGCGCTGTCCGCCGCGACCCTGGACAGCATCGCCGAGACCGCCCTGCGCGGCGCGCTGGAGGTCGGCTTCACCGGCGCCGGCACCATGGAGTTCCTGGTCGACGCCGAGGAGCGGTTCCACTTCCTGGAGATCAACTGCCGGATCCAGGTCGAGCACCCGGTCACCGAGATGATCACCGGGATCGACCTGGTGCACGAGCAGCTGCACATCGCCGCGGGGCTGCCCCTGCGCTGGCGGCAGGAGGACATCCGGCTGCACGGGGTCGCCGTGGAGTGCCGGGTCAACGCGGAGGACCCGGACCGCGGCTTCGCCCCGACCCCCGGCCGGTTGGACCGCTTCGTCCCGCCCGGCGGGCCGTTCACCCGGGTCGACACCCACGGCCACGCCGGCTACGTCGTCGGGCCGCACTACGACTCGCTGCTGGCGAAGGTGGCGGTCTGGGCGCCGGACCGGGAGCTGGCGCTGAACCGGCTGGAACGCGCGCTCGACGAGTTCGTCGTCACCGGCCCCGGGATGCGTACCACCATCCCGTTCGTCCGCCGGGTGCTCGACGACGCCGCGTTCCGCAAGGGCCGCCACGGCACGTCCCTGGTGGACCGCCTGCTCGCCGGCGACCAGCCGGCCGGCACCGCCGCCCCGCCACCGCGCGCCGCCCCGCACCCCCGCACCGTCCTGACCGCTACCGAGGAGGAACCGAGATGACCGTCACCCACGGGCAGCCGCTCACCACGGAGATCACCGACATCCTGGTGGCGCACTGCGGCCTGGACGCCGACGCCGCCGCCCGCGCCCCCGCCGCCTCCCTGGAGGAGCTGGGCATGGACTCGCTCGCCCTGCTGGAACTCTCCGCCGTGGTGGCCGACCGGTGGCGGGTCCAGATCCCCGAGCAGGCCGGGCAGTTGAGCATCCCCGCCGTCGCCGACCTGGTCGCCCGCCGCGCCCACCCACCCGGCCACACCGAGAACAGCATCGACATCGCCGCGCCGCTGCCGCTGGTCTGGGACATCACCAACGACGTGGCCCGGTGGACCGAGCTGTTCACCGAGTACGCCGTGGTGGAGATCCTGCACCAGGAGGGCGACACGGTGCGATTCCGGCTCACCATGCACCCCGACGAGAACGGCACCTCGTGGAGCTGGGTCAGCGAACGCACCGCCGACCCGGCCACCCGGCAGGTCCGGGCGCACCGGGTGGAGACCGGGCCGTTCGAGTACATGCGGATCCGCTGGCGCTACGACGAGGTACCCGGCGGCACCCGGATGACCTGGGTGCAGGACTTCGCCATGAAGCCGACCGCCCCGGTGGACGACGCCGGGATGACCGAGCGGATCAACGCCAACAGCCGGGTGCAGCTGGCCATCATCAAGGACCGGATCGAGCGGGCGTACGCGGGAGGCGGCGATGAGTGAGACCACCGGTGGCGTGGTCGCCGCCCGGGACGTGACCGCCGACCGGCGGCGCGGCGGGGAACTGCGGGTGCTCCTCGGCCCGAAGACCGTCGGCAGCACCTCCGGCTTCATGGGGGTCGCCGCGCTCGCGCCGGGGGAGCGCATCGCCGAGCACTACCACCCCTACAGCGAGGAGTTCCTCTACGTCGCCCGCGGCGACATCACCGTCGACCTGGACGACGAACCGGTGCCCCTGGCGGCCGGCGAGGCGCTCTTCGTGCCGCGCAACGTGCGTCACCGGCTGCGCAACACCGGCGACGCCCCGGCCGAGGTGGTGTTCCACCTCGGACCCCTGGCGCCCCGCCCGGAGCTGGGCCACGTCGACACCGAGCTGGCCCAGCAGCGGAGCCCGTCGTGACCGGGCGCCGCACGGTGGTCACCGGGATCGGGGTGGTCGCCCCCGGCGGCGTCACCCGCGACCGGTTCTGGAAGACCATCACCGAGGGGCGGACGGCGACCCGCCGGATCACCTTCTTCGATCCGTCGCCGTTCCGCTCGCAGCTCGCCGCCGAGTGCGACTTCGACCCCGACACCGCCGGGCTGACCCCGGCCGAGCGGCAGCGCGCCGACCGGTACGTGCAGTTCGCCCTGGCCTGCTCCACCGAGGCACTGGCCGACAGCGGGCTCACCCTGAGCGACGCCGAGCGGGAGGTCGCCGGGGTGGTGCTCGGCACCGCCGTCGGCGGCACCATGGCCCTGGAGCAGGAGTACGTGCGGGTCAGCGACTCCGGTCGCCGCTGGCTGGTCGACCACGCCCTCGCCGGGCCGTACCTGTATCCGGCGCTGGTGCCCAGCAGCCTCGCCGCCGACGTGGCGGTCCGGCACGGCCTGCACGGCCCGGCCCAGGTGATCTCCACCGGCTGCACCTCCGGCATCGACGCGATCGGGTACGCCCACCAGCTCGTCACCGACGGCGAGGCCGACATCGTGCTCGCTGGGGCCGCCGACTCGCCGATCTCCCCGGTCACCGTCGCCTCCTTCGACGCCATCAAGGCGACCAGCCCGGACAACGACGACCCGGCGCACGCGTCCCGGCCGTTCGACGCCGACCGGCACGGCTTCGTCCTCGCCGAGGGCGCCGCCGTGCTGGTGCTGGAGGAGTGGGAGCACGCCCGCCGGCGCGGCGCGCACGTCTACTGCGAACTGGCCGGCTACGCCAGCCGCAGCAACGGCTTCCACATGACCGGGCTGCGCCCCGACGGGGTGGAGATGGCCGTGGCGATCAGCGCGGTGCTGCGCCAGGCCCGGCTCGCCCCGGAGGACGTCTCCTACATCAGCGCCCACGGCTCCGGCACCCGGCAGAACGACCGGCACGAGACGGCGGCGTTCAAGCGGGCCCTCGGCGAGGCCGCGTACCGGGTGCCGGTCAGCTCCATCAAGTCCATGGTCGGGCACTCGCTCGGCGCGATCGGCTCGATCGAGATGGCCGCCTGCGCCCTGGCCATCGAGTACGGCGTGGTGCCGCCCACCGCGAACTGGACCACCCGCGACCCGGAGTGCGACCTGGACTACGTGCCGAACGTGGCCCGGGAGACGCCGGTGGACGTGGCGCTCTCGGTGGGCAGCGGCTTCGGCGGTTTCCAGTCCGCGATGCTCTTCCGCCGGCTGGCGGTCCCGGCGTGACCGGGCCGCGCGCGGTGGGTGGGCCGCGGCCGGTGGCCCCGGTGGACCGGGCGGTGCCCCCGGTGACCGCCCGCGCCGTGGTGACCGGGATCGGGGTGGTGGCCCCCAGCGGGATCGGCGCCGCCGCGCACTGGCGGACCGTCGTCGACGGCACCCGGCGCACCGGACCGGTCACCCTCTTCGACCCGGCCGGCTACCCGACCCGGGTCGCCGGCGAGGTCGCCGACTTCGACCCGGCCGCGTACGCCGACACCCGGCAGTTGGTGCAGACCGACCGGTGGACCCACCTCGGCTTCGCCGCCACCCGGCTGGCGCTGGCCGACGCCGGGCTGCCGCAGCGGGCCCCCGACCCGTACGGCTGGGCGGTCACCCTGGCCAGCTCGTCGGGGGGCAACCTGTTCGGCCAGCGGGAGCTGCAACGGCTCTGGGGCGGGTCGACCCGCACCGTCGGGGCGTACCAGTCGATCGCCTGGTTCTACGCCGCCAGCGTCGGTCAGCTCTCCATCCACCACCAGTTCAAGGGTCCGTGCGGGGTGCTGGTCGCCGAGTCGGCCGGCGGGCTGGACAGCCTCGCCCACGCGGTGCGCACGGTGCGCCGCGGCACCCCGGTGGTGATCGCCGGCGCCACCGAGTGCCCGCTGAGCCCGTACGCGCTGACCTGCCAGCTTCGCTCCGGCCTGCTCAGCGACGTCGACGACCCGGCGGTGGCGTACCGGCCGTTCGACCGGTCGGCCGGCGGGTACGTGCCGGCCGAGGGCGGCGCGGTCTTCGTGGTGGAGGAGCTGGGCCACGCGCTGGCCCGGGGCGCCCGGATCTACGGCGAGGTGACCGGCTGGGGCGCCACCCACGACGCCGTCCACACGGGACCGGACAGCGCCGGCGATCCCGCCCGGTACGCGCGGGCGATGCGGCTGGCCCTGGACCGTTCCGGGGTCGCGGCGGACGAGGTGGACGTGGTGGTCCCTGACGCGCTCGGCGTGCTCCGCTACGACCGCGCCGAGGCCGAGGCGCTGCGCGCGGTCTTCGGCGACCGGCCGCCGCCGGTGACCACCCACAAGGCGCTGACCGGCCGCGCCCACCAGGGCGGTGCGGCGCTGGACGTGGCGACCGCGCTGCTCGCCTTCTGGCACGACACGCTGCCCGCCTCGGCCGGTCCGGTGGAGCCGGCGCCGGGCTGCGAGCTGGACTTCCTGCGGGCGCCCCGGCGGCCCCGCAGCCGGCTCGCGCTGGTCTGCGCGCGCGGCTACGACGGTTTCAACAGCGCGCTGGTGGTGCGCGGCGCGCCACCGGCGGCGGAAGGAGCGGCACGATGAGCGGAGAACGCGCGAGGGTGGTCTTCCTGGTCCGCGTGGCCGAGGAGCGCACCGCGGACTTCCTGCGGGCGTACGAGGCGGTGCGGCACCTGGTCGCCGAGGGGGTGCCGGGCCACCTGGTGGACCAGGTGTGCCGCTCGGCCACCGACCCGGAGCAGTGGCTGATCACCAGCGAGTGGGCCGCGCTGGCCGACTTCGAGGCGTGGGAACGCAGCCCGGAGCACCGCGACCTGGTACGCCCGATGCGGGAGTGCTTCACCGACGCCCGGTCGCTGCGCTTCGTCGTCCACGCCCAGACGCCGGAGGTGGCCCGGGTCTGACCGGCGTGCCGGAGGATCGCGGCGCCTTCCTGTTGCTCACCCCGGCGATGCGGGATCCCGGTCGGGGTGGCCTGTGCCGTCTCGTCCGGGCCGGGCACGGCGGCGATCGTGGCGATCGGCGCGGCCTTCCTCGGCGGCCGTTGAGCGTGTCGAAGGTGGTGGATGTCGCCCTGGTGATCGGGGGAGTGGTGGTCCTCGACCTGGGCGGCGCCCACTAGTGCGGTGACCATGAACGTTCACCGGGTTTGGGTCTCGAACCTGAGGATCTAGTCTCGGTGGGTGCGCAGTCCGACCCAACCCGCGTTGTCGCGACCCGACGTCGAGTCGGTGCTGGCCGACGGCCTCGGCGCAGTTGACATCGTCGATGCTGCCGAGCTGAGCGGCGGCACCTTCGCCACCGTCTGGCGGGCGGCGCTCGCCGACGGCCGGGAGGTCGTGGTCAAGGTGGGTCCGCCGCCGGCGGCTCGCCTGCTCACGTACGAGAATGGGTTGATCCCGGCCGAGGCGGAGTATTTCCGCCTGGTGCGCGACCGCGCACCAGGCGTGCCGGTGCCGTCGGTCCTGGCCGTCTCCAACGACTGGATCATTACGACGCTGGTGCCGGGCCGCCCGCTCACCGACGAGGACGCGCCGCGTGCCCGCACCGAGCTGGGCGCGGCGGTCGCCGCCGTGCATGAGATCTCCGGCCCGCACTTCGGCTACACCGGCGACCGGCCGTCCGGACACGACTGGCCGACCGCCTTCGCCGCCGTCCTCGCGGCGCTGCGGGCCGATGCCGCGGAGTGGAACGTGCCGCTGCCCCCACTGGACGGGGTGGTCGAGCGGCATCACGACGTGCTGGCCGCGGTGACCCGTCCGGCCCTGCTGCACTTCGACCTCTGGGACGGCAACGTGCTGGTGTCCCCGTCGGGCGGGCTCGCCGGCCTGGTCGACGGTGAGCGCTACCTCTACGGGGATCCACTGTTGGATCTGGTGTCACCGGCGCTGTTCCGGCGGATCGAGGACGAGCCGGAGCACCCTTTCCTGCGCGGTTACCGCCCGGAGCCGTTCGACGCGGCCGCCCGGATCCGGCTGTCGCTCTACCGGCTTCACCTCTACGTCCTGATGATCGCCGAGGGTCCGAGCCGGGGCATCCCGCGCACCGACGGTCGCCACGACTACCTGACCGGCCTTTTGAACGCGGAGCTCGCCCTGCTCACCTCATGAGGCCGAGGACCCGGAGCGGACGGCTAGTGAGCTGTCCATGAAACGTTCACCGGGTTGGTGACACGCCGGGGGTCGTCCACCGGGCCGGGTGGGGTTCGCCGCACTCGACCGATGTCATGGACGGCGTCGCGGTCGTCGGGCTGGTACGGACGGATGATCATCGTCGGGCCCCCGTCGCTCTCGGCTCAGCAGTCGTATGGACGGTCGGCCCGGGCGCCTGCCAGGGTCAGGGCCCACCAGTTCAACTGGCGCACCATCTCGGCCAGGGCGGCTTCGGCGGGCCCGGGGTCGCGCAGCTCGCCGTCGTCGTCGAAGGCGTCGTGCACGTTCGGGATCAGGACGCCGGTGCGCATGGTGGTGACGTGCAGTTCGGCAAAGACGTTCCGCAGTTGTTCCACCGCGCGCAGACCGCCGGAGGCGCCGCCGTAGGAGACGAAGCCGAGGGGCTTGGCCCGCCACTGTTCGTAGGGGGTGTCGATGGCCGTCTTCAGGGGGCCGGGGTAGCCGTGGTTGTACTCGGG
Source organism: Micromonospora psammae (assembly GCF_036902725.1). Taxonomy (NCBI): domain Bacteria; kingdom Bacillati; phylum Actinomycetota; class Actinomycetes; order Micromonosporales; family Micromonosporaceae; genus Micromonospora; species Micromonospora psammae. The sequence continues at coordinate 25,255 of NZ_JBAKHM010000006.1, forward strand.
CGTGACGACGACGAAGGCGTCGGCCCGTTCGACACGCTTGGTGAACCGCTCGGAGTCACCGCCCCCGGCGAGGTCCTCGGGGAGGTCGAGTTCGGCCAGATCGAGATGGTCCACGGCGGCGTCAGTGTGCCTGTCGAGGTGGCGGAGGAACCATCGCGTCACCCTCGGGCCGATGCGGTCGGCGCGGACGCTAGCGGTGATGACGGCGAGGGAATAGGGGTCACGCATCGTGGTCTCCTGTCGGCGGTCTGAGTCCCAGGTCTGGTGAGGTGGGGCGGTCCCCGCCAGGCGGGGGGGAGGGTGGCGACGAGTGCTCGGATCTCCGGCGGGCTCAGAGCGAGGCCGAACTCGGCGCCAAGTACGGCGCCGTACTCCTCGTCGGTCAGCGACCGGGTGCGGGTCGCGGTGCCGGGGCGGTCCTCGCTGTAGTCGCGGCCGATGAGCCGTCGGACCGCCATGTCGTCCTTGCGGACGACGACGCACTGCTGGGTGAATGGCGAGTGTGGGCTGGTGGCGGTGTTCTGGTTGGCGACCTCGACGTCGACCGGGTACTGCGGCTCCTCGGTGAAGGTCAGCAGCGTGGTCCAGGTGTCGGTGGTCCGCTCTCGCAGCCGCCAGGCGCCGTCCACGCCGCGCCGGAGCTGGTACTCCCACGCGCCCTGGCGCTGCGGGTCGCCCTCGACCAGCGGCAACGGCTCGAGCAGGCCGGAGCCGAAGCCCACGTCGGCCAGCCACACCTGGTCGCCGTCGTCGACTCGCAGTACCAGGTGCGACCGCGGGCGCGGCTGCTCGGCCGGGTCACCGGTGCGGGCGAGCAGCCGGTCCACCCGATAGCCGAGGCGCTGGAGTACCGCGCCGAAGAGCACCCCATGCTCGTAGCAATACCCGCCGCGGCCGGCGTGGACGAGCTTGTCCTGCACCCGCGGCAGGTCCACCTCGACGCCCCTCCCGAGCATCACGTCCAGGTTCTCGAACGTGATCGCCGCGATGTGGGCCCGGTGCAGGTTGCGCAGCGTCGTACCGTTTGACGCGGTGGGTCCGCCGTGGCCGACGCGGCGCAGGTACGCGTCAAGCTCGAGTGCGTCGATCCGCCAGTGGGCGGCAGGGTCGGCGAGGCCCAGTGGTGAAGGTGGTGGAGCGGTCACGTGATGTTCCTCCCGGGTCAGCGCGCCGGCACGGGACCCGTACTGGAGCGGACGACGAGTTCGGTTGGCAGGGTCACGCGGTTCGGCGTGCCGTCGGGGTCGAGCAACATGCGTGCCATCAACCGGCCCTTCTCCTCGATGGGCTGGCGGACGGTGGTCAGCCCGGCCGACGCCGCCAGTGGTACGTCGTCGAAGCCGGTGACCGACAGGTCCTGCCCAACGTGGAGGCCCAGGCCGGTGGCGGTCTCGACGACGGCGGCGGCGAGCACGTCACTGTCCGCGGCGATCGCCGTCGGACGGTCGGGAGCCGCGAGGATCGCTGCCGCCGCCGCGTGGCCGGAGGCGAAGGCGTTGCTGCCTCCGCTGACGACACGCACCCGGGCGTCGGCGGGCAACCCCTCGCGGATGCCGACCAGCCGGTTGCGCGAGTAGGGGTAGAGCGTCGCTTCGTCCACCCGGGGGACGATCCGACCCGGCGCCCCCGGAGAGGAGACCACCACCGCGACGTCACGGTGGCCGAGGTTGGCCAGGTGGCGCCCGATGTCCCGACCCGCCTGCCGGTCCTCGATCAGCACGCACCGGCCGGTGGTCGTCTCGCTGGAGCGGACCAGGGGAAGCGCACGGTCGGACAGGGCGCGGACGGCGGGATGGTCGTCGGTGAGTCCGTCGGCCACCGCACCGTCGATGACCGCCCGGTGTACGGCGTCGAGCGACTGGCGTACCTCCGCGTCGGTGAGCCCCGCGACGACCGACACGAATGGGATGAGCACCAGGCTGGTACGGCTGTGCGCCAGGGTCTCGGCGAGGCCACCGAGCAGGGCGAGGACATAGGGATCACTGAAGGCGTACGTCAGCTCGGTCGTGAAGATGACGCCGATCGCGTTGGCCCGCCCGGTGCGCAACGACCTGGCGGCGGCGTCCGGTCCGGAGTAACCGAGCTCGCGTGCCACCGCCAGGATCCGCGACCGCATCTCCGCCGACAGGCGGTCGGGGCGGTTGAAGGCGTACGACACCGCTGCCGTCGAGACCCCGGCCGCCTCAGCGACCGACCGCAGTGTCACTCGGGTACCCATGGCTCTCCTCGTGTTAATCGTTTAACATCGTGCACTGTGGAGCGAGTGCCGTCAAGAAATGGACCACGAGCCGAGGACCTGCCGGCTGGTGCGGAACCCGGCGTACGCCACCTCGGTTGCTGGCTCGCGGAGGTGCAGGATGCCACCTTCCGGCGCGCCATGCCTGCCACGGCGGGCGCATACCCGCTGGAGAACCGGATGACCGGTCCGCAACTGGTCGCTCAGCTCACGTCCGGCCGCCATGCCGTGCTCGCCACCAGCCGGCCTGACGGACGCCCGCACGCCATACCCACCGGACTCGTCCTCCACCACCGATCGGTGTGGCTGCCGGTCACCCGCGGCGCCGTCCGTCTCGCCAACGTCGCCGCCCACCCGTGGGCGTCCGTGGTCATGCTCGAAGGCACCGGCCCGACCCATGCGCTGGTGATCCTTGAAGGACCTGTCGTCGCCGTCGACCGACCCGACGAGGGGGTCCTGCGGACTGCGCAACAGCGGAGACGGGACATGTCCTGGGCGTCGTCGTGGATCAGACTTTCGCCAGAGAGAATCCTCAGTTACGCGGGCTCGGCGATCCGATCGGCCTGACCTCGGCCGGTCCGCTGCGGCTTCAGGACCACGGCGACCCCGGGGCGAACGTCCCCTACCGCGACATCCGGGTCGAGCCGCTCTCCTGGCCCGCCCGCGCGGGCGCGCCACCCGGCCCCGGCCGGGCGGCGCGTCAGGGCGCGCCACCGGTCCCGCCGCTCGTCGATCCGCCGGCGCCTGGACCTCCCGGCCCAGGGGTGGGTTACGCGCGCGATCCTGCCCGTCCGATCGAGGGTCGGCAATCCGACCGGCCGCCCGGCCTGATCTAGCCATTTGCATGTAGCAATGAATTCGCGGGCTGCCGTAGGGTTCCGTCAGCACCCCAAGAGATGCACTGTATGGGCGGATTTCGCCCTCTTTCATGCTGGGCGGTGGACGGCGGTGACCATGGATCGTCCGACGGAAGATTCTACGGCGCAGGACCCCGGTTGGGTCGATGACCTTCTGTTCAGCGGGCGTTCCACCGATGTTTGTCTACGGCTGCCCGAGCCGGTCGACCGGGCCACCCTGCACCGCCTGGTCGTTGGGGCGCAGGACCGCCTCACCGCCGCCGGGCTGCGGCCCGGCGGGGCCGCCGCGCTGCGGCTGCCTCCCTCGCTGGCGTACGTGGTGAACCTGCTCGCCACCTGGCGCACCGGCGCCCAGGCGATCCTGCTGGACCACCGGCTCACCGACCACGAGGTGCGCCAGGCGCTGGAACGGCTCACCCCGCAGGTGGTGGTCGCCCCGGTCCGCACCGGCGGTGGCGCGCTGCGGGTCTTCGTCGACGTGACCGAGGGGGTCACCGCGTACGCCGACCGGCCGGCCACCAGCGGGCACGCGGTGATCCAGCTCAGCTCCGGCTCCACCGGCCCGTCCAAGGTGATCGGCCGCACCGCCGCCGACCTGGTCGCCGAGGTGCACCGCTACACCCGGATCGACGGGGTGGCGCTGCCCGGCGAACGGATCATCCTGCTGCCGTCCATGGTGCACGTGCTCGGCCTGGTCGGTGGCCTCCTCTACGGCCTGCACGCCGGCGTGGAGCTGGTGCCGCCGGAGCGGCTCAGCGGCGACGCGGTGCTCGCCGCCATCGCCGCCCAGGCCACCCCGGCCACCGTGCTCGGCGTGCCCTTCCACATCGGACTGCTCGCCTCCACCCGCCCGGCCGGCCCGCTGCCGCAGTTCCGGCGGATGACCACCGGCGGGGAGCTGGTCCCGGCCGCCACCGCACAGGCCTTCACCGACCGGTTCGGCGTCCCGCTCGGCAACATGTACGGGATGACCGAGGTCGGAGTGATCGGCACCGACCTGCACGGCCGGCACCGGCCGTCCATCGCCCCGGCGCCCGGCATCGAGGTCCGCGAGGTCGACGGCGAACTCCACGTCAGCTGCCCGGCGACGCCGTACGTGGGGCTCAGCGACCCGACCCGGTGGGCCGACGGCTGGCTGCACACCCGCGACGCCGGCAGCGTCGACCCTGACGCCGGCCTGGTCACCGTCAAGGGGCGGCTCGACTCGCAGGTCTCGATCGGCGGCCTGAAGGTGGACCTCACGGAGGTCGAGGCGACCCTCACCGGGCTGCCCGGAGTGGGCGCGGCCGTGGTGGTCCACGACGGGGGGATCACCGCGTACGTGCAGCCCGACGGTCCGCTGTCGGAGGAGGTGCTGGAGAAGCTGCTCGCCGAACGGCTGGCCGGCTACAAGCGCCCCCGCACCCTGCACCTGGTCGAGCAGCTGCCCCGCACCACCACCGGCAAGCTGCTCCGCTCCGCCACCGCGCTCCGGGCGACGGCGCCGTGACCGGCCCGCTGTCCCAGCACGCCGACGCGTCAGCCCTCGACCACCACCGTCACCGTCGCGGTGGGCCCGCCCACCGCGACGGCCAGCACCAGGTCGCCGTCGCACCCCGGATGCCCGACCAGGACATCGCGTCGGGCGGGGACCGGGCGCAGCGCCGCGCCGGGCTCCGCCGGGGGCATCCGGCGGCGCAGCCCACCGCCACGCAGCCCCCGGCCGAGCGCCTTGCCCACCGCCTCCTTGGCCGTCCAGAGCAGCAGGAACGCCTCCACCCGGGCGCCGTCGGGCAGGCCGGCCAGCCAGGCCGCCTCCGCCGGGGCGTACCAGCGGCGGGCCAGCGCCACGGCGGGCAGCGGCCGGCGCCGCTCCACGTCCACCCCGACCGGGCCGGCCCGGCGGGCGGCGACCACGACCAGCCCCTCGCCGCGGCTGACGCTGACCGGCAGCGCCACCCCGCCGGCCCGTACCCAGGGCCGCCCGTCGGGCGTACGACCGACCGCGACCTCCCGCTCGGGCCCGCCGAGCAGCGCGCCACCCGCGCGCCGCAGCAGCCGCGGCGCCACCTCCGGCCGACCGCCGGTGGTACGGCCGACCCACACGTGCACGGTGTCCCGACCGGACACCGTCAGCTCGCCCATGAAGAGAGGTTAAAGCCATGCGAGACGAGGTCCGTACCTTCGTCATCGAGCAGCTCGAGGACATGAACTACGACGTCGAGGGGATCGACGACGAGACCACCCTCGGCCCGTCCGGGGTCGACCTGGAGTCCCTCGCCCTGGCCGACCTGTCCGTCCGCGTCGAGGACCGCTACGGCCTGACGTTCGCCGACGACGAGTCGGAGAAGCTGGCCCTGATGACGGTCGGCGAGTTCACCGCCATGGTCGCCGACCGGGTCGCCGGTCAGACCGCCGCCGACCGCTGATGGCCGGTCAGCCCGACCTGGGGCGAGCTGACCTGGTGAGCATGCTCGCCGAGATGACCGCGAAACCCGTCGACCAGGTGCCGCACCGGGTCGGCTCGATGGAACTCGCCTGGCTGGTGCACCTCGTCGAGCAACGCTACGACCGGCGGCTGGACCTCACCGACGACCAGCTCGCCGGCATCCGTACCGTCGAGGACGCCCTGACGGTGTTCCGCACCTGCCTGAGCAGCCCCGCCGATGGCTGAGCGGGGGGCGGTAGCGATCTCCGGCGTACACGCGGTCAGCGCCCTCGGCCGGGGCGCCGACGCGCAGCTCGCCGGGGTGCTCGCCGGCGCGCCGGCGTTCCGGCCGGTCCGCCGCTTCGACACCACCGGCCGCCGGGTCACCGTCGCGGCGACCCTGCCCGAGGTGGGGACGCTGACCGACGAGCTGGCCGAGGCGATCGACACGGCGTGCCGGGCGGCCGGGCTCGACGCGGCGGCCAGGGCGGAGTGCGCCCTGCTGCTGGCGACCCACGGCGGCCCGGCGGCCGACCCGGGGCCGGACGGCGGGCCGGAGGTGCCGGCGCTCGCCGGTCACCTGGCCCGGCGCGGCGGCCTCGGCGGCCCGACGCGGATCTACACCAGCGCCTGCGTCTCGGCGAGCACCGCGGTGGCCGACGCCGCCACGATGATCCGCCGGGGTGACGTCGAGCGGGTCGTGGTGGCCGCCGGCTACCTGGTCGAACCGGACCAGTTCGCGCTCTTCGACGCCGGCCGGGCGCTCGCCGCCGACGGCGCGGTACGCCCCTTCAGCGCCGGCCGGCAGGGCCTGCTGCTCGGCGACGGGGTGGCCGCGGTGGTGCTGGAGTCCGCCGGGGCGGCACACCGCCGGGGCGGCACGCCGCTGGCGACCATCAGGGGCTGGGGGCGGGCCGGGGACGCGTACCACCCGTGCCAGCCCGACCCGCTCGGGCGCGGGCTGGCCCGGGCGGTCGGGGCGGCGCTGCGCCGGGCCGGGCTGCCCGCCGGTGCGGTCGGCTACGTCAACGCCAACGCCACCGGCACCGGGTTCAGCGACGCCTCCGAGGCGGCCGCGCTGCGGCTGGCCCTCGGCGACGTCGCCGACCGGGTGCCGGTCAGCTCCACCAAGTCGGTGCACGGGCACGCGCTGGAAGCCTCCGGGCTGCTCGAACTCGTGGTGACCGTGCTCGCGCTGCGGCGAGGGAGCCTGCCGGTCAACGCCGGCTGGCTCGGCCCCGACGAGGCGTGTCCGCTGACCGTCATCACCTCCGCCCCCCGTCCCGCGACCACCCCGTACGCGCTCAGCCTCAACGCCGCCTTCGGCGGCGCCAACACCGCGCTCCTGGTCGGCGCCGCGTGACCGCCCCCGCCCACCCGGGTCGATCCCGCACTCCGGGCCCCGGCGAGTCGGGCCGGACGGCCGTACCGGCGGCCGGAACCGACCGGCCGCGGGAGGTCCGGGCGCTGGCTGAGGCGCGGTGGCCGGAGGCGGGGGACGGGGCGCCGCCGGGGGTGCCCGGGTTCGTGCACTCGGCGTTCGCGCCGCTGGTCGTGGCGGTGGCCGACCGATGCCTGCGTCGGCGGTACGGACAGGGCCCGGCGCCGGTCGGCACCGGCACGGCGATCGTGCTGGTGAGCGCGGCGGGAGACCGGCCGAGCGCCGACCACGTCCGGGCCACCGTGGCCGTCGGAGGCCGGGTGGGGCCGTTGTTCTTCTTCCAGTCGGTGCCGAACAGCGTCGCCGGGCACGTCGCGGCCCGCTGGGGACTGGACGGCCCGGTGGTCTGCCTGAGCCCGACCGGGCCGGCGGGGGAGGACGGGACCGTCGAGGCGGAACTGCTGCTGTACGACGGCGACGCCGACGAGGTGTTGTTGGTCGCAATCGAGGAGACGCCCGACGGCACCCCCACCGGGGCGGTCGCGGCGCTGCTGGGCGGAGGAGCAGGACGATGAGGACCAAGGGACTGCGCGGCGCACTCGCCGTCGACACCGAACTGGGCGCCGGCAACGTGCTCGCCCGGGTGCTGGCCCACGGCGCCGACCCGCACGGTCCGGGGTTGACCTTCGACACCCCGGTCGACGGGCACCCCGCCGGGCAGGCGCTCACCCTGGGCACGCTCGACCAACGGGTCGCCGCCCGGGCGGCCTGGCTGCACGGGCGGGGGGTGCGGCCCCGTGACCCGGTCGCGGTCTGGGCCACCGACGCCGCCGACATGGTGCTCAGCTTCCTGGCCCTGGCCCGGCTCGGCGCCATCCCGGCGCTGATGAACGGCCGGCTGCGCCCGGAGATCGCCGCCGAGTACATCCGCCGGCTACGCGCCGCCGGGGTGCTCGCCGACGCCGCGCACACCGACCTGCTCGCCGGCCACGAGCTGGGCGCGCCGCTGCTCGGCCGGCCCGCCGAGGCCGGCGCCGGCGACCCGACCGCCGCCCCGCCGCACTACCGCCACCACGACGACGACCCGATCGTCATCACCCACACCTCCGGCACCACCGGGGTGCCGAAGGCGGTGCTGCACTCGCACGCCAGTCTCTTCGCCGCCACCCGGCACCTGCTGTCCATGCCGCAGGCCCAGGGCACCCGCCGGATCCTCAACGCGCTGCCCGCCCCGCACACCGCCACCGTGCTGATGGTCAACCAGGCGCTCGGCAACCGCGCGGAGATGCTGCTCCTGTCCGACCAGGGTGGCGAGCGGGTGCTCGAGGCCATCCAGCGCTGGCGGCCCGACGGGGTGTTCGGCTTCTCCGTCACCTGGGCCGAGCTGGCCCGCTTCGACCTGTCCGGGTACGACCTGGACTCGGTGCGGCTGTGGTTCAACACCGGGGACTGCTCGCACGAGCCGCACGTGCGCCGCCTCGTCGCGGTCGGCTCCCGGGACACCGTGACCCGCGACGGCGTGGCCCGGGTGGCCGGGTCGGTCTTCATCGACGGGCTCGGTTCCAGCGAGATGGGGCACTCGATGTTCCACATCACCCACACCGTCGACACCGACCGGTACGGCCGCTGCGTCGGCCGCCCGTACCGGTTCACCCGGGTGGCCGTGCTCGACCTGGACGGCAACGAGCTGCCCCCGGGCCAGGTGGGCTGGCTGGGCGTGGACTCCCCGTCGCTGTTTCGCGGCTACTGGAACGACTCGGTGACCACCTACCGGTCCCGGCTGCGCGGCTGGTACCTCACCGGCGACCTGGTGTACGCCGACACCGAGGGCCGCTACTACCACCTGGACCGGGCGGTCGACTCGGTCGACGCCGGCGACGGGCGGCGCTTCTTCACCGCGCTGTCCGAGGAGCGGATCCTCGCCACCTGCCCCGACGTCACCGACTGCACGGTGGTGATCGTCCGGGCCGGCGACGAGGTGGTCACCGACGTGCTGCTCGAACTGGCCGCCGGCGCCGACCCGCGCACCGACCGCACCGAGGCGGTGCGCGCCGCGCTCGGCCCGGACGTCGGGGCGACCCTGCGCCGGGTGGCGCCGGTCCGCTCCGACGACATCCCCGTCACCGTGACCGGCAAGGTCCGCAAGGTGGCGCTGCGGGAGCGCTACCTGACCGAGGCGACGTCATGAGCGTCGTCATCACCGGGATGGGGCTGTTCAGCCCGGTCGGGCGGGGGGTGGAACAGACCTTCACGGCGCTGACCACCGGGCGCTCCGGCCTGGCCCGGCCGCCCGAGGGCCACCCGGTCCGGGAGTCGCTCGAGGTGGCCGGGCTGCTGCCGCCGATCGACCCGCGCACCGTCGCCTCCGGGCCGGAGACGAAGGTGCTCGACCGGATCGTGGTGCTCGCCCTGCTCACCGCCGCCGACGCGCTCGCCGACGCCGGCATCGAGGTCGGCCGGGACGTCGACCCGGGCCGGATCGGCGTGATCGTCGGCGGGGTGGGCGGGATGTCCACCCTGGAGGCCCAGGTCGTCGCCCGGACCGCCCGGGGTCGGGCCGCGGTCAGCCCGTACCTGCTCACCGGCATCCTGCCGAACATGCCGTCGGCGCGGATCGCCATCGCCCACGGCATCCGCGGCTACAGCTCCTCGGTCGGCACGGCCTGCGCGTCCGGCGCCCAGGCGGTCGCCGACGCGGTCCGGCTGATCCGCGCCGGGGAGGCCGACGTGGTGCTCTGCGGGGCCAGCGAGGCGCCGCTCTTCCCGACCTTCGCCGACACCTTCGGCAACGCCCGCGCCCTGGCCCGCGGCTGGGACGACCCGACCGAGGCGAGCCGGCCGTTCGACGCCCGACGCAACGGCTTCGTGCTCGCCGAGGGGGCGGCGCTGCTGGTGCTCGAACGTGCCGCGCACGCCGCCGCCCGCGGCGTCACCGGGTACGCCGAGGTGGCCGGCTACGGGCTCACCACCGACGCGCACCACCCGACCGCGCCCCGCCCCGACGGCGCCGGCGCGGCCGAGTGCATGCGCCGCGCCCTGGCCAGCGGGGAGGTGTCGGCCGGCGACGTCGGCTACGTCAACGCGCACGGCACCGGCACCCGGCTCGGTGACGTCGCCGAGACCACCGCGCTGGCGAAGGTGTTCGGCGTCGGCGGGGTGCCGGTCAGCTCCACCAAGGCGCTCACCGGGCACCTGCTCGGCGCGTCCGGGGTGGTGGAGGCCGCCGCCTGCGCGCTGGCGCTCGGTCGGGGGCTGCTGCCCCCGACGTACCACCTGGACGACCCGGACCCGGACTGCCCGGCGGACCACGTCCGCGGCGTACCTCGGGCGACCGGGACGGACCTCGCGCTCACCAACTCGTTCGGGTTCGGCGGGCAGAACGTCAGCCTGCTGCTGCGCCGCACCGCCGGTGCGGGCACCCGGACCTCCCCGGCGAGGGGGTGACCGGCGCTGGACCCCGGGCGGCGCGCGCCCGGACGGCAGTCACGGGGGGACATGGGGAAGGACCTGGGAACAGATGGACATCCGTGGAACAGACCACATCGAACTCTACGTGGGGGACGCGCGGCAGGCGGCCTTCTACTTCGGCACCGCGGTCGGCTTCCAGCTGCGGGGCCAGGGCGGACCGGAGACCGGGCTGGCCGGTCAGCGCTCGCTGCTGCTCACCCACGCCGACATCCGGATGGTGCTCACCACCGGCCTGACGGCGGCGCACCCGGCCGCCGAGTACGTGCGCCGGCACGGCGACGGGATCGCCGTGGTGGCGCTGGAGGTGGACGACGCCGCCGGGGCGTACGCGGAGCTGGTGGCCCGGGGCGCGACCGGGGTGAGCCGGCCGCGCACCTGGACCGGCGCGCACGCCGAGGTGGTGACCGCCGAGGTCGGCGGCTTCGGCGACGTGCTGCACCGGCTGGTCGAGCGGCGCGGCGACCGGGACGGGTTCCTGCCCGGCGGCATCGAGGTGACCGCGCCGGCCGCGGCGCAGCGCCCGCTGCTCGCCGAGATCGACCACCTGGCGGTCTGCGTGCCGCCCGGGCAGCTCGCCGAGACCGTCCGGTACTACGAGCGGGTCTTCGACTTCGCGCAGATCTTCACCGAGCACATCGAGGTCGCCGGTCAGGCGATGAACTCCACCGTGGTGCAGAGCCCCTCCGGGCGGGTGACCCTGGTGCTGCTGGAACCGGACGCCACCCGGCGGCCCGGCCAGATCGACGCGTTCCTCGCCGAGCACCACGGCGCCGGAGTGCAGCACCTCGGCCTGCGCACCGACGACATCGTCACCGCGGTGGGCGCGCTCGGCGAGCGGGGGGTGCGCTTCGCCGGCACCCCCGGCAGCTACTACGACGCGCTGGAGGAGCGGGTCGGCCCGGTCGACGCGCCCCTGGAGCGGCTGCGTGACCTGAACATCCTGGTCGACTCCGACCACGGCGGGCAGCTGTTGCAGATATTCACCGAGTCGGTGCACGTGCGCCGCACCCTCTTCCTCGAGCTGATCGAGCGACGGGGGGCGCGCACCTTCGGCAGCGGCAACATCAAGGCGCTCTACGAGGCCAAGGAACGCGAACTGGCCGCCGCGGCGGCCGTACCGCAGGGGGTGACCGCGTGACGACGACCGGATTCGAGCCGACCCTCACCGCCGAGGAGGCGGCGCTGCTCCCCTCCGACGACGAGGTGCGCGGCTACGCCGAACGCGGCTGGTACCTGTCGAAGAAGCTGCTCACCGACGACGAGGTGGACGCGCTCGCCGCCGCCGCGGACCGGTACTACGCCGGCGAACGGGACCGCCGGCTGCCGGTGCGCCCGCCGAAGCTCGCCTACTGGGAGCCGTCGTCGGGCGCGGTGCAGCGGCACAACGACTACGTCCACCACGAGCACGACGGGCTGGCGGCGATCCTGCGCAAGCCGCTGATCGGCGCGGTCGCCGCCCGGCTCGCGCCGGCCGACGAGATCCGGATCTTCCAGTCCACGCTGATTTACAAGCCGCCGATCTCCGGCGAGCCGTCGAACATCGTGCCCTGGCACTTCGACAAGCACTACTGGGCGTCCTCGTCGTCGGAGAAGATGCTCACCGCGTTCATCCCCTTCCACGACTGCGGCGAGGAGATGGGCACCATCACCATGGTCGACGGGTCGCACCGATGGCAGGAGATCGGCGCGGACGACACCGTGGTGCGGCACTTCGCCGACCGCGACCGTGGCCAGTTGGAGGAGATGCTGGCGGAGAACGCCGCGTACAACGGCGCGGAGATCCGCAAAATCCCGATGGTGATCCCCAAGGGACACCTGAGCTTCCACCACTGCCGCACCTACCACGGCAGCGGCGCCAACGTCAGCGGCCGCCCCCGGCAGGCGGTCTCGCTGCACCTGCAGGACGGCGACAACGCCTGGCGGGAGTATCCGCTCTCCGACGGCACGCTCGCCACGTACAACCACGACGTGCTGGTCCGCCGCACCCACGAGGGGCGGCCCGACTACGCGGACCCCGAATACTGCCCGGTCATCTGGCGCGACCGCGCCCAGCAGGGAGGCTGACAATGTCACGCTACGACTGGGGTGGGACGCACCCGGGCATCGAACGGCTGGAGAAGGCGGTGACCGACCGCCGCGACGCGGTGGTCAAGCACCCGCTCTACGCCAACCTGGACACCCACGAGGCGCTGGTCACCTTCATGGAGCACCACGTCTTCGCGGTCTGGGACTTCATGTCCCTGCTGAAGTCGTTGCAGCGGCAGCTCACCTGCGTCACCGTGCCGTGGATCCCCACCGGCCCGACGGGCAGCCGTCGCCTGATCAACGACATCGTGATGGTGGAGGAGAGCGACGAGCTCGGCGAGGGGCACATCAGCCACTTCGAGCTCTACGTGCGGGGCATGCGGGAGGCGGGCGCCGACACCGGCGCCGTGGACGCGCTGGTCGACCTGCTGCGGGCGGGCCGCCCGGTCACCGAGGCGCTGGTCGAGGCCGGCGTGCCCGCTCCGTCGGCGCGGTTCGCCGCCACCACCTGGCAGATCATCGAGTCCACCCCGGTGCACTGCCAGGCCGCGGCGTTCGCCTTCGGCCGGGAGGACCTGATCCCGGACATGTTCGCCCAGGTCGTCGCCGTCAACGAGCGCAGCAACCGGCTGCACACCTTCGTCGACTACCTGGAGCGGCACATCGAGGTCGACGGGGAGCAGCACACCCCGATGGCGATGCGGATGCTCGCCGACCTGTGCGGCGACGACGACGCGAAGTGGCAGGAGTGCGCGGACGCCGTCAACACCGCGCTCGCCGCCCGGGCCCGGCTCTGGGACGACATCCTCGCCGCCGTGAAGGAGGGGCGCGACACGTGAGGGCAGCCGACCCGGTCGGGCTCTACCGCACGGTACGGCTGATCCGCCGGTTCGAGGAGCGGGCCGTCGAGCTGGTCCACTCCGGGCACATCGTCGGCGGCATCCACCCGTACCTCGGGCAGGAGGGGATCGCCGCCGGGGTGTGCGCCGCGCTGCGCGCCGAGGACCTGGTCACCGGCACCCATCGCGGGCACGGGCACGTGCTCGCGAAGGGTGCCGACCCGGCCCGGACGCTCGCCGAGCTGCTCGGCCGGGAAACCGGACTCAACCGGGGCCGGGGCGGCTCGATGCACGCCGCCGACCTCTCGGTCGGGGTGCTCGGCGCCAACGCCATCGTCGGCGCGTCCGGGGCGATCCTCACCGGCGCGGTCTGGGCCCGGCGGCGGCGCGGCGACGACGTGGTGGGCGCGACCTTCTTCGGCGACGGCGCGGTCAACGAGGGGATGCTGCTGGAGGCGTTCAACCTGGCCGCGCTCTGGCGGGTGCCGGTCCTCTTCGTCTGCGAGAACAACGGCTACGCCACCACCATGCCGGTGGCCGGCGCGGTGGCCGGCACCATCACCGGCCGCGCCGAGGCGTTCGGCATGCCGGCGGCGGTCGTCGACGGCCAGGACCCGGAGGCGGTACGCGACGCCGCGGCCACCGCCGTCGCGCGGATGCGCGCCGGCGGCGGGCCGGAGCTGGTCGAGGCCCGCACCTACCGCTTCGACGCCCACCACACCTTCGAACACGCGGTACGCCTGGACTACCGCCCGCCGGAGGAGGTGGCCGAGGGGCGCTCGCGTGACCCGGTGGACATCCAGGGCGCCCGCCTGCCCGCCGCCGAGCGGGCGGCCGTCGACGCCGAGGTCGAGTCCACCCTCGACGCGGCCGCCGAGTTCGCCCTGGCCAGTCCCGAGCCGGACCCGGCCGGCGCGCTGGACCACCTGTACGCCAGCGGGCTCACCGCCCGGACGGGAGGTGGCTGATGCCACGGCTGTCGTACCGCAGGGCGCTGACCCGGGCGCTCGCCGACGAACTGGAGCGCGACGAGAACGTGTTCCTGCTCGGTGAGGACATCCGGGTGGCCGCGTCGAACGTCACCGCCGGCCTGCTCAAGCGCTTCGGGCCGGAGCGGGTGCGGGACACCCCGCTGTCGGAGCAGGCGTTCACCAGCTTCGCCACCGGAGCGGCCCTGGCCGGGCTGCGGCCGGTGGTGGAGTTCCAGATCCCGTCGCTGCTCTTCCTGGTCTTCGAGCAGATCGTCAACCACGCGCACAAGTTCCCGCTGATGACCGGCGGGCAGTGCGCCGCCCCGGTCACCTACCTGGTGCCCGGCTCGGGCTCCCGCACGGGCTGGGCGGGGCAGCACTCCGACCACCCGTACTCCCTCTTCGCCCACGTCGGGATCGTCACCGCGGTGCCGGCCACCCCCACCGACGCGTACGGGCTGCTGGTGTCGGCGATCCGGCACGACGACCCGGTGGTGCTCTTCGCCCCGGCCGGCGCGCTGGACGTCCGGGAGGACGCCGACTTCGCCGCCCTGGGCCCGGTGCCGCTGGGCCGGGGCGTGGTGCGCCGGGCCGGTGACGACGTGACGGTGGTCGCGGTCGGGCACCTGGTGCACGACGCGCTCGCGGTCGCCGAGGAGCTGGCCGGCCAGGTGTCGGTGGAGGTCTTCGACCCGCGCACGCTCTACCCGTTCGACCTCGACGGGCTGGTCGACTCGGTGGCCCGGACGGGGCGGCTGGTGGTGGTCGACGACTCCAACCGGTCCTGCGGCATCGCCGCGGAGATCATCGCCAGCGTGGTGGAGCGGGTCCGCCTCGCCGCGCCGCCCCGGCGGGTCACCCGCCCCGACGGGGCCGTGCTGCCGTTCGCGCCCGCGCTGGACCGGGCCGTGCAGCCCGGCCGGGAAGCTCTCACCGCCGCCATCCACCACGTAGTGAAGGACGGAACATGATCGACGTGAACTACCCGTGGCCAGCGGCCGGCCGGGCCTGGACCGACCTGCCGGAGGCCACCCGCCGGGCGATGGTGGAAGCCGGCGCCCAGGAGTGGGAGCGGATCTTCCACGGCCGGGCGACGTACAACAAGCAGTGGCGGCTGGCCCGGCCGACGGTGATGACCGCCGACTCGTTCCGCGAACTCAACGAGGTCTGCGACCGGATCGCCCAGCTCGTCCTGGACGCCTGCCGACGGCGCGCCCGCACGGCCGGGGAGCTGCGCCGGCTGCTGGGCGTGCCGGTGGGGGAGACCAGCCTGCTCGACGAGGACGAGCCGCTGTCCGAGGCGCTGCTGGCCGCGTACCGGCCGGACGTGCTGCTCTCCGGCGGCGAACCGCGGATCGTCGAGTACAACATCGACAGCAGCCTGGGCGGCGGCTTCGACGCGGACACGGTGATCCAGCGCTTCGCCCAGCTCTACCGCGAGCGCGGGCTGCTCGACGGCGTGCCGGCCCGACCGGCCCCGTCCCTGCTCGACCAGCGGTTCGTGGCGATCCGCGACGAGCTGGGGCTGGCCGAGGGCGCCCGGGTGGCGCTGCTGATGGACTTCGACGCCGACTACCCGGGACTGGACGACCCGGAGACGTTCATCCGGATCCTCTCGCCCCTCGCCGACCGGGCCCGGCACTTCGGCATCGACCTGGTCATCGCCCCGGTCGCCACCGCCACTCTGGACGTCGACCGGCGGCTGGTGGTGGGTGGCGCGCCGGTGGACGCGCTGTTCCGGCTCTTCGTGCCCAACCGGGTCACGCCCAGCGCGGGCCTGGAGGCGGTGGCGGGCGCGCTCGCCGCCGGCACCCTGCCGATGTTCGTCAGCACCGCCGCCTGGCTGCTCGGCAACAAGGTCAACTTCGCCTGGCTCTACGAGGACCTCGACCTGCTGCCCGCCGACGACCAGGCCCTGGTCCGCCGGTACGTGCCGCACACCGTCGCACTCACCGAGGCCGAGCGGGACCGCGCCCTCGCCGGTCGGGTGCGCCTGGTCGCCAAGCCCGCCGACGGCAGCGCCGGGCACGACGTGCTGATCGGCCCCGAGCTGAGCCCGGCGGACTGGGCCGACGGGATCGACGCCGGGATCGCCCGGGGCGGCAACATCCTCCAGGCGTACATGCCGGCCGACCGGGTGGCGATGGACTTCGTACAGATCGAGACCGGGGAGGTCGTCACCGCCGAGGTGCCGTACAGCATCGCCCCGTACCTGTTCGGCCGCACCGGCTCCGGCGCGCTGGCCCGGGTCGGCTACCCCGGCTGCGAGGGCGTGCTCAATCTCGCCCGCGGCGTCCTGATGACCGGCATGCTGCTCACCGACTGACCCGAGGGATGATCGTCTGTCGTTTCCCGACGGGACACGCCGGGGCGGGCGGCGGGAAACGACAGACGATCACGGCTGGGGCGCGCGGCGGGCGGCGAGGTGGGTGCCGAGCCGGCGTACCGTCTCCGCCGCCGCGATGGCGTCGCTGCGGGCGCTGCCGTGCCGGCCGTCGCTGCTGTACAACGACGCCTCCGCGCCGGCCGGGTGGTCGGTGAGGTGCACGTGCAGCGTCCCCAGCCGCGCGGCGAGCGCCCCGGTGTGGGAGGAAAGACGACGCATCCGCTCACTCAGTCCGGGCCGCAGGGGGGCCGGCACGGCCGAACTGTGCGAGACGTCGAACATGCCGACGGTGACCACGTCCGCCCCGGCCGCCCGCAGCGCGGTGACCATGGCGGTCAGCTCGGCGTCGACGGCCTTCGGATCGTAGGCCGGGCGGAACGCGTCGTTGCCGCCGCAGACCACCAGCGCCAGGTCCGGGTCGAAGGCCAGCGCCGCGTCCAACTGCGTCGCGCGCACCTCGTGCGCCCGCAGCCCCCGCCGGCCCAGGTTGAGGTACGCCAGCCCGGGGCGGGCCGCGCGCAGCTCCGCGGCGATCCGGTCCGCCCACTGCACCGGCGGATACCCGTCCACCGGCTCGCACATCCCCTCGGCGACGCTGTCGCCCAGCACCACGAACCGGTGCCACGGGTGGCCGGCGAGCAGCGTCGCGCTCTCGCCCTCGCGCAGGCAGTACGGATCGGTCGCTTCGGTCGGCGTCGATGACATGGGGCAGGCTAACCGACCCCGGCGGCGGGCGTCGACACCTCGCCGCGAGCACGACCGCCAGGGGCCGGGGGTGGGCCTTTCCGTGGCGTACCGGCGGGATGCCCGGGCCCGGCGCTAACCTCGCCGCGGGGGTGAGGTCGGATGGTGCAGGTGGCGGTCTGCGGGCCGGCGTCCGCGACGGAGGCGGAGCTGACGCACGCGCGCCGGGTGGGGGAGCTGCTCGCCGCGCGCGGCGCGACCGTCCTCTGCGGAGGTGGCGGCGGGGTGATGGCCGCGGTCGCCGCCGGCGCCCGCTCCGGTGACGGCCTGGTCATCGCGGTACGCCCCGACGACGGCACCGCCCCCGGCCCGGTAGCCGACGCCTCGGCGACGCTGCTGACCAACCTGGGACAGGCCCGCAACGCCGTCCTCGTCTGGAGCGCCGACGCGGTCATCGCCGTCGGTGGCTCCTGGGGCACCCTCAGCGAGGTGGCGCTGGCGATGCGTCGCGGTCAGGTGCCGGTGGTGGTGGTCGGTGGCTGGCGCGTGGTCGACGCCACCGGCGAACCGGTGCCCGGTCCGCACCACGTGGACACGCCGGAGGAGGCGGTGCGGGCGGCCCTGGCGGACCGGCCGGTCCGCGGGGTCGGCGCGGACGGCCGGCGGGCGTAGCATCCTGTCGGTGATCTTCTTCGAGGAGACCGACACGCCGGCCGAGGAGCCACCGCCCCGCCCCACCTGGTGGTACGCGCTCACGAACGCGGGCGCCCTCGGGGCGATGATCGCCGTGACGGTCGCCGGCATCGTGCTGCTCGGCGTCGCGCTGGTCTACCACCGGGTCATCCTGTTCTGGCTGCTCGCCGCGGCGCACTCGGTGTCGGAGCTGTGGTGAGCCGGCGGGCGACCGCTGATGGGGCGCTGCCGGCCGGGCGACCGGGGGCAGGCTCATCAGCGAGGGGCCGCGGTAGGACCGTTGCGTCGAGATGATGATGGCGTGCGAGACACGGGGCGTTGGGCGGCCACGACCGCAGGCGCGAGGGCTGGACACGACTGTCTCCTCATCAGGGGGTGGCAGGGACGGGAGACGAAGCACCACCAGCCGTGGACGCCTGTCCGCTGGTGGTGTTCGTCGTGTCTCCTGGCACCGCCGAGAGGGCGGCTGACGCCGGAGGGCGGAAATCGTGGTCGTGCCACCTCCCGCCGATGGGTCATGTCCCTTCGCGCTCGTGGACCTGATGAATGGGCCGGCACGGGTGAGGAGCCTGGGATATCGGCACCCGGCGGGTTGCCGCAGGCTGTCCCACCCGAGGAGCGGGCGGATCCGGGCAATCGTGGACGGCAGGGAAGACCGTGCTGGGCCGCTCAGCGGATTCGGGGAAACCGGCATGGTGGCCGGTGTGATCGAGATGGGCCGCTCAGCGGATTCGGGGAACCGGCATGGTGGCCGGTGCGATCGAGAACCGGCGGGACGTGGCCCGCACCAGCGGCAGAAAGGCCGCTCAGCATCTCCGACATCGAGTCCAGCGATCCGGTAGGAAGGCCGCGCTGGCGTGCTCGACGAGCGTCAGAGTAGCACCGGGTACCGACACGTCAACCCGTCGTGACTCCTGCGGCCGGGGCGGGACGGCCGGCTGCCGGTCGGTGTGGGAGAACTTTCTGTACGTCTATCAAGGCGGCCCTTGACGGGCCGCACGCGCCGCCGCCTGGGCGCGCGCCGGCCGCTGCCGCTATCGCTCTGCGGCCGTCACGCCAGACGCCCGGCGGCTGGCGCGGACAGCGGAGAGCCCGGAGGGCCGCCACAGAACGACAGACAGTTGACGAGTGAGGGGTGGGCCGGCAGCCGGCCGGGCCGTGCGGCCACGTGCCCGCGCGGCGTAAGGGAGCGCACGCCGGCCGCGTCTGCGAGCTGGCGGCGGTCGTGGGGTTGCGGCTAGTGCGCCTCCGGCGGGGGCGTTCCGGCTCCAGGATGGCCGGGGCTCCGTCGGCGGGTCGCGGTCCGTGGGTGGTTGCGGTAGCGCCATCCCACCGCCGAAGAACCGAGGCGAGCCGAGCAGACCGCCGCCGGGACCGCCAGCGTCCGTCCGTGCGTCAAGGCCGTCTTGACGTGGCGGCCCCGACGGCGGCCCGCTCCTACAAGGGCGGGTCGACGGCGACGGGATGGCGAGGTTCCGCTGGCTGGGTCAATGCCTCACCAGTCGCGCCAGTCGTCAGTGAGTTCGGTCCGCTCGATGTCGCGTCGGGAGGTAAGACCTTCGACGTCAATGCCCGCATCTGTCAGGACATCATCGATGTACTCACACAGCTTCTCGCGCTCGCCCGTCTCGATCCGGCCGTGTTCCTCATCGATTGCGTTGAGAGCCATGACGACCCGCTCGACCGACGCGAAGACCTCGTCATCGGACGGTGACGAGAAGGAGCGAACGTCTGCTTCGTAGGCGTCAAGAACAGTATCAACAGCGGCGATGAATGCCTCTGGCCAGAGGTGTAGGGCGTAGGCGTCATTTTCAGCGAGGGTTCCTGCGGCGATGCGGCCCTTCTGGTCCTGCACCTCGCGGCCCCACTTCTCTGTCGGTCGTATGATCATGGCGCGCAGCCTAGCGATGACGTCTGTTAGCAATGGGAGTCGATCAGCTTGGGTGAGCAGCTGAGTGACGATCGGTACGCACCCTGACGGATGGACTCGGACGACGGCGGATTGGCGCAGCGGCTCAGCAGGAGCTCAGGGGCAGTTCACCGCCCGCCGCTCATTCGTTCACACCGAAGAGGTCGCTGGTTCGATCCGAGAATCGCCCGTGCCTGCCGGTGCAGACCGCGCCTGGGCTTACCCGACGTCCGGCCGATGACCTGTCCGCGCCCGCCCCCGGTCGTCTCGTGCGGCTGCTGACCTGACGACGGGCCGGTCCGTGGTCGAGCCCGCACACCGCGGCCGGCGGCGGCAGCAGTGTCGAGGCCGGCCCGCCGCCGGCAGCCAGGGGACCGCGAGGTGCGGCCACACGGGTCACACGACCCGCCTCAGTCGCTCTCGTCCACGAACTTGTAGTAGCTCATCCGAAACCGCTGCAGCAGGGCGCGCATGAACTCCGCACCGGACTGCGGCGGCACCCGCCCCGACCCGGCCGGTACGCCGTTGTCGTAGAAGTCCTGCGCCAGCGCCCCCCACTCGGAGTCGAGAACGGCCAGCGACACCGCCTGGCCCGGCTGCCACCGGAACTCGGCCACGCGTCGGTTGGTGTGCTGCGCGAACGTGTACAGCGCCACGCGGGTCGGTGCCGGCTCCGTCATTCCTGCCTCCTGGTTCACCCCTGCTCCTTCGGTCACCACGGGCTCGGCGGACGGAACGTCGTCCACGCCTCGCCGGTGATCGTGCCTCGGCTGCGTATCTCGTTGAAGCGGTCCATCGCGCCGGAGACCGCCCTCTCGTCCAGGCCGGTGGCGCGTAACCGGTCGGCGAGCACGGCGGGATCGGTGGCCTGGATCCGGGCCATCGTCTCCGGGCCGAGCGGCCGGTTCATCTGCTGCTGCACGAAGTCGGAGCGCAACGGTTCGGCGTTCGACTGGGGGAACGAGTAGCCGTGGTCGATGGCGACCAGGCGTCCGTCGGGACCGGTGAGGTAGTTACCCAGGTGCCGGTCGGTGTTGCCGCTGACGTAGTCGAGCACCGCCATCCGTTCGCGTTCCGGAACGGAGTAGTCGCTGACCGGTCGGCCGGGGCTCGCGTTCTCCACGAACTCCTGCATGGAGCCGGAGCCGTGCGGGCCGTCCCAGCGGGCGGTCGTCGGCACCAGGTCGAAGCCCAGGTCCTCGTTGAGGCGGGAGGCGGCGACCTCCCGGGCCGCCAGCTCGCTCTCCGGGATGGTGGAGCGCACCTGCACGAACTCGTTCTCCGGCACGTTCGGCTTGTAGACGCCGTGCGTGCCGTCGGTGAACGTCACGTCGTACGCGTCGTTGACGTGTCCGCCGGGGTCGAGTTCGACCATGCTGTGCACCTCCCTGCCGAGCAGCCGCAATTCGGCCTCGCTGGCATGATCGGGCATGGCCGGATCGGCGCCGAACCCGGACCCCGCAGGATCGGTCCCGTCGAGGTCCGGCTCGTCGGCACCGTGCTCCACACCGCCGTCATGCGCCGGGCCGCCGGCCGGCACCGGCTCCCCGCGCGGACCGCCGTGCGCGGGATCGTCCACCCGGGCCCACGGCGGTGCCTGCCCGCCGCCACCTGCGGGGTCGGTCCCGCCTCGCGCCCCCGGGCCGGGCGTCGGCATGTCGGGGGTGGCGGCCCCGCCGGGGGTACGCCGGAGGCCCCGCAGCGCCGTGCGGAGGGTGTCGAGCAGCTCGCCGAGCCGGGACAGGATCGGCCGGAGCCGGCTGACGCTGCGGGCCAGCGCGGTGAGCAGCCCCGCGATCTTCGCCGCCCACTTGGCCACCAGCGCGGAGACCTGCGCCGCGACCAACGGGGTGGCCGCGCCCAGGGTGAGGCCAGCCTCGGCGAGCCACACCCACAGACGGACGGCGAGGACGGAGACGAAATCGGCGATCAGGTCCCGGACCAGCTCCCGGACCAGGGCGACCAGCAAACCCGCACCCTCGACGACCGTGCCGATCAGGCCGGCGGCGTCCGCCAGG
Organism: Micromonospora psammae; assembly: GCF_036902725.1. NCBI lineage: Bacteria > Bacillati > Actinomycetota > Actinomycetes > Micromonosporales > Micromonosporaceae > Micromonospora > Micromonospora psammae. The sequence continues at coordinate 47,129 of NZ_JBAKHM010000006.1, forward strand.
CCGGCGAGGTGGCGTACGTGCTGGTCGCTGTAACGGCGGTACGCGTCGGACGCGGGACCCGTCCAGGTCGCGATCTCCGTGCGTACCGCCTCGGAGAGGGCGGCGACCTGGACGGTGACGTGCCGCGACACGTTGTGCCACGTCTGGGCGTAGGCGGTGATCTGGTCCGGGTCGCCGGCCAGCCAGTCCAACGCGTCGGAGAGGGGCTTGACGTGCTCGATCAGCCAGGCGACACCCCACGAGACGACCGATCCGATCGGGTCGACGCAGGTTGCCAGCACCTCCAGGGAGGTGCCGACGCCGCCGATGGTCAGGTCGATCCAGGAGCCGCTTTCGATGCCGGCGCGCAGGTCGACGAGACTCTCGACGATGCCGACGCCGCTGTAGCCGGTGGTGGTGTCCTGCCGGGCCGCGATCAGCGGGTTCGCCACGTCGGCGCTCAACGGTGCATCCGGTGGAACGAGGCGGAGTTCGTCTCGTCGGTGTCGTGGTAGGCGTCGACCGTCCCGTCGAGCGCCCCGGCGGCGCTGTGCAACGCCTCGCGCGCCGCGGCGAGGGCGTCCACCGCCGGGTCCTGGAGGAAGTCCAGCAGGAAGGGGATCGCCTGGCAAGCGGGAAGCTGCCCGTACGCGCCGGCACCCATCCGGACGTGGGCGGCCGCGTCGTGCGCGGTGCCGACCTCCCCGGCGATCCGGTCGACGGAGCGGGCGTGGCCGGTCAGCGCGGCCGTGGCGACCTCGAATCCCCGTGCCTCAGCGCTCACGGCCACTCCAACCGGCGTACCCCGGGTCCTCCTCCTCGGGCTCCTCCGGGAAGCGCGACTCGTAGCTGCTGACCACCGCGCGGGCGGTCGCCGAGTCGGCGCCGACGGTGCCGGCGGCGGCCTCCGCGACCTGGCCGGCCAGCCGGCCCTGCGCCCGCCGCAGCACGGCCAGCACCTCGGCGGCGATCTCGTCCGCGCGCCAGCGCAGCACCCGATCGTCGAGCCGCAGGTCGGTCATGGCACCCGTCGCGGCGACCGTCACCCGGACCGCGCCCTGCGCACCCTCCGCGGTCGCCGAGATGGCCGCCACCTGGTCGGACAATGCCTGTGCCTGGGCGGCCCGCTCCGAGATGCCCGCCGCCCAGGAGGCCACGAACCGGTCGGTCGAGGCGTCGAAGTCGCCCATGGGAAATTGTGCCACCAGACCTCCCCCGTGTGAGGCCCGTCAGCCGCCGCCGGCAGGCACCAGGTGCGGCGCGGGCCGCCATACGGTACGCCATCACCCTCCGACGTGGAGGCCCGCCGGCGTGCTCCGGGTCAGCGGCGGTGCAGCTCGGACTCGAGCCGCTGCACCCGGTCTAGCGGTCAATTGCCCTCGCGCTCGTGGCGCAGCGCCGCCTTGAGCGCTTTGACGATCCGGCGGCGGCCGGGTGTCGGCCGCGTCTTCGAGGAGACCGACGCGCCGGCCGAGGAGCCCCCGCCCCGCCCCGCCTGGCGGTACGCGCTCACGAACGCGGGCGCCCTCGGGGCGATGATCGCCGTGACGGTCGCCGGCATCGTGCTGCTCGGCGTCGCGCTGGTCTACCACCGGGTCATCCTGTTCTGGCTGCTCGCCGCGGCGCACTCGGTGTCGGAGCTCTGGTGAGCCGACGGGTCGCCGGGCGACCGTGGGTGGGGCGCTGTCGGGCCGGGTGACCGGGAAGGAGAAACTGGACGGATGAGCGAGCGGAGCGGCCTGACCCGCGTGGCGTACTTCGTGCTGCGGGAGTCCGGCGGCGACGCGCCGCTGCCGGAGATCGCCGACGCCTGGCGGAACACCGCCGACGCCCCGCCGACCGTCGAGCAGGCCGTCCCGGCGCTCGCCGCGGCGCTCGCGGCGCTGGCCGCAGAGGGTCTGGTCGAGGTGCGGCGGTTCGCCACCTGGCCGCAGGCGTGGTCCGGTGGCGCGCCGGTCGCGGGCGAGGGGCTGTGCGCCGAGGCCGCCGCCGTGGGAACCTGGCTGCCCGGTCCCGCCCGGACCGGGCTGATGGTCGCCCGGATCACCGACTCCGGGAAAGCCCGCCTGTGATGGTGGGCGGGCCGCGGACGGAGTCGTTCGCGGGCCGCCGGTCGGCCTCGCGCGGTGCGCAGCCCTGACCCGGGCACAGCTGGGCCGGCCGAGGAGGAGGGGTGCGATGAGGAAGATCATCCTGTGGATGTCGGTGTCGCTCGACGGCTACTTCGAGGGGCCCGAGCACCAGATCGACTGGCACCGGGTCGACGACGAGCTGCACAACTACTTCAACGCGGAGATCGCCACGATGGGCGGTTTCCTCAACGGCCGGCGCAGCTACGAGTTGATGGCCGAGTTCTGGCCGACCGCCGACCGGGATCCGGCGAGCAGCGCGCCGATGCGGGAGTTCGCCGGCATCTGGCGGGAGATGCCGAAGGTGGTGTACTCCCGGACGCTGCGGCACGCCGACTGGAACGCCACCGTCGTCCGGGACGTCGACGTGGCGCAGGTGCGCGCGCTCCAGGAGCAGCCCGGTGGCGACCTGCTGGTGGGCGGGGCGGAGCTGGCCGCCACCTTCCGCCGGCTCGATCTGGTCGACGAGTACCGGATCTTCGTCCACCCGGTGCTGATCGGCCGGGGCGTGCCGCTGTTCGCGCCGACGGACACCCACGTCGATCTGCGTCTGGTCGAGTCACGGGTGTTCGGCAACGGTGTGGTGATGCTGCGCCACCAGCGGTAGCCGGATCGGGCCGGGCGCCTGCCGAGCAGCCGTCGGCGGGCCATCGGCCGTTTGTCGCCAACCATCTACTGCGGACGGCGCCGGCGACCCTGCCTGATGATGGTTGCATCGTCGAACCTTCTGGTTGTACGGTCGAACCATGCAGAGTGCGGAGGTCGACGCCGCGCAGGAGGCCCTGATGCGGTTCGTCCGCAACTTCGGACTCCATCAGCCCGACCGCACGCCGTGCGGGCAGCCGCTGCCGGTCTCAGAGGCGCACGCCATGGTGGAGATCGCCCGTGAGGGACGGCTCCGTCAGGTGGAGCTGGGTCGCCGGTTGCGGTTGGAGAAGAGCACCGTCAGCCGCCTGGTCAACAACCTGGCCGGCCGGGGTTGGGTGCACCGAAAGGCCGCCGACGGTGATGGCCGCGGCGTTCTGCTGGTACTCACCGACGCCGGCGCCACCGCAGCTGCTCGACAGGCCGACGCCCGCCGCGCCCGACTCACCGCCCTGCTCGATCGCGTACCCGATGAGGAACGTGCCGCCGTGGCGCGCGCCCTCCAGACCCTCGCGGAGGCCGCTGTTGAACCGTCCTGACCGTCCCCGGGCCTGTCGGGCCCTGCTCCTGGCCGCCACCGCTGCCGCCGCGCTGAGCAGCGGCTGCGCCGATGACTCATCGACACCGGCGCCGACACCGGCGACCTCCGGCCGACAGGCCGAGGTCGCCGAACGGGGCGCGTCCGTCATGCCGTTCGACCTGGAACGCACCACCCATCAGTTCACCAAGACCGACACCGGTGGCGTGCAGACCGTGGTCGCCGACGACCCGCAGGACACCACCCAGATCACCTTGATACAGCGACACCTCACCGCAGAGGTGGATCGCTTCCGACGCGGCGACTTCACCGATCCCGCCCGCATCCACGGCAACCAGATGCCCGGCCTCGAAGCGCTACGCGCACACGGCGGACGAATCACCATCGACTACGAACCCACCCCCGACGGGGGACGCGCCACCTACACCACCAGCGACGCCCAGCTTCGCAACGCCCTGCACCACTGGTTCGACGCCCAAGTCAGCGACCACGGCCAGCACGCCACCCGCTAGACACCAGCAAGGCCGCCCAACCACAACGAGACAAGGTATGACAGAGGAAAGCGAACGTTACCTGGTCCGACCGGGCCGAGCCTGCGACGCCATCGAGCTCGCTCGCCTGCAGGCATCGGTCCAGCTTCAGGCGGCGACCGACGGGCAACCGCACCCCGGCATCGCCGCCTGGGTCGAGGACCTGCTGGACGGTCATCCCTCGGTCGTACCCGACGACTTCCTGGTCGCTGAGGACTCGACCACCGGCCGCCCGGTCGCCAGCCTCGTAGGGCTGCGACAGGACTGGAGCCTGGCCGGGGTCCGGCTGCCGGTGGTCCAGGTCGAGCTGGTCGGTACGGCGCTGGAGCACCGCGGGAACCGGCTCACCGACCGGCTGTTCGCCGCGCTGCACCAGCGGTGCGCGGCTGACGGCGTGCCCGTCCAGATGATCGAGGGGATCCCCTACTTCTACCGGCGACTCGGCTACGACTACGCACTGGCCAACGACGGCGCTCCCACGGTTCCCGCCACCGCGCTACCGGCCAGGGGGCACGATCTGCCGGAAGGCTCCCGCGGCAGCCTGACGGTACGCCCGGCCACCATCGCCGACGCGGACGACCTCGCCGACATCGACCGGCGCCTCGCCGGCGGGGACGCCCTGATCTGCCCGAGGAACGCTGAGGCGTGGCGGTACGAGATCGCCGGGCGCCGCCCGGCGGACCAGGCCCGGCGCGCCGTCGCCGTCCTGGTGCACGACGCCGACGTACGGGGATACCTGGTGCACACCGTCCGGCTCTCCACCGCCGGAGAACTGACCGTGGTCGCGGCGGCCTGCAATCGACCGGCCGACTGGCCGCGGGCCGCCGCCGCGATGCACACACACCTGGGCCACACCGGCCGGCAGTACGCGGCATCGGCAGGGCAGCCGTTCGCCGCGGTCCGCCTCCTGCTCGACCAGCAGCACCCACTGGCTCGACTGGGCCCGCCCGGCGTACCGAGGCGACCCCGAGGCTGGTACGTCCGCACCGGCGACCCCGTCGACCTGCTCGCCCGGCTGCTACCGGTCCTGCGCGATCGCTGGCTAGCGGCCGACCTGCGATGGCACGAGCCAGCGCTGACCATCGACATCTACGGTCGCGCCGCCCGGCTGGAGTTCACCAACGGTGAACTGACGGCAGTGATGGCCAGACGCGGTGCCGTCAGCCCGTCCACCGACCCGCACACCCACGCCGCCATGCCGCCCGGCGCCCTGCTCCAGCTCACCCTCGGTCACCGCACACTGCCCGAAGTGCTGGACATCTGGCCCGACTGCCTCTTGGGCGACCGCCTCACCGAACACTTCCTGACGGTGGCGTTCCCCCGGGTACCGGCCCGAATCTGGCCCCGGAACTGACCAGCGGGCAAGCTGACTCCACGTACCAGAGAGGTACGGCGGCCGAGGCGCGGACAGCTGGCAGTCGTTGGTCTCGCTGGAAGCTACGTCCGGGGCCATGGTCCGGGCCTTCGGCCTAGGGCTGCGCCGACACCGCCGCCTCCGGTTCCCGCCCGCCCACCCGCAGCGCCCCCACCAGCAGCGGCGCCACGGTCAGTACCAGGCACGCCGCCGACATCACCCACAGCGCCGGGACCAGCCCGAGGGCGGCCACCGACCAGCCACCGAGCAGCGCCCCCACCGGCAGCCCGACGAACGCCAGCGAGCCGGAGAGGCCGATCACCCGGGTCTGCAACGCCTCCGGCACCCGCTCGTAGAGCGTCGCGCCGAGCAGCGGGTTCACCGTGGCGATGGCCACCCCGGACAGGAACGTCACGGCCAGCACCACCGCCAGCTCGTCGCTGACCGCCAGCGCCAGCAGCCGGGGCGTGCCGCTGGCCGCCGCGCCCACCGCGAAGGTCAGCCGTCGCGGCAGCCGCGGCCCGGCCATGGTGAACAGCACGTTGCCCAGCAGCGCGCCCGCGGAGAAGACCCCCAGCACCAGCCCGAAACCGGCCGGATCGCCGAACACCTCGGCCACCCAGAGCGGGATGTAGACGGCCACGCTGGCGTTGGCGAACATGTTCAGCGCGGAGATCACCACCAGCATGGTCAGCAGCACCCGGTCGGTGCGCAGGTAGGCGAAGCCGCCGCGCAGTGCCCGCAGGTAGCTCTCCCGGGGTGCCGGCTCCGCCGGCGCCGGCGGGCGCACCAGCACCCCGATCAACAGCGCGCAGAGCGCGAAGGTGGCCGCGTCGATCCAGATCGCCCGGGTCACCCCGACCCAGCCGATGAGCAGCCCGCCGAGCACCGCACCGAAGAGGGTCACCCCACGGGTCAGCCCGTCGTAGGCGGAGGTGAGCCGGATCAGCGGCACCCCGGCCCGCAGCGCGGCCGGCCGGAACATCACGTGCTTGACCCGGTCGCCGATGCCGCGCAGGCCGCCGGCGACCGCCACCAGCACGACCAGCGTCCCGAACCCCAGCCAGGGCGCCAGTGCCACCACCGCCATCGCCGCGGCGCTCGCCGCGTCCGCCACGATCGAGGTGCGGCGCAGGCCGAACCGGTCGGCCCAGGGGGTGGCCAGCGCGCTGGAGAGCAGGTACGGCAGGGTCTCCGCCGCCGCCACCACGCCCATCTTCGTGGGGCTGCCGGTGGTTTCCAGCACCAGCCAGGGGATCGCCACCACCGAGATGCGGCTGCCCAGGTTGGAGATCAGGTCCGCGGCGACCAGGACGGTCAGTTCCCGGCGCGGGTTCACGGCCGGCCGCCGGCCGCCGTGACCTCCTCCGCCGGCGGGTAGGCCGCCGCGTACCGGGCCCGCAGGGCGTTCTTGTCCACCTTCGCCGAGCGGTTCAGCGGGAGCCGATCCAGGAACTCCACCGCTCCGGGCGCCCAGGTCTCGCTCAGCTCGGCGGTCACCAGCGCGATCAGCTCCGCGCCGGTCACCGTGGCGTCCGGCGCCGGCACCACGAACGCGTACGGCAGCTCGCCGGCGACCGGGTCGGGAACGCCGACGACGGCGGCGGCGCGTACCTGCGGGTGGCCGGCGAGGACGTCCTCGATCGGCCGGGAGTAGATGGGCCAGCTGCGCTGCCGGGTGAGGATCCGGTCCTGCAACCGGTCCACCAGGTAGAGGTAACCGTCGTCGTCGAGGTGCCCGACGTCGCGGGTGCGGACCCAGCCGTCGACCAGCGTCTCGGCGGTCAGCTCCGGCTGCCCGTGGTAGCCGGCGAAGCTGAGGTTGGTGCGGACCCACACCTCGCCGTCGTCGCCCGCCGGCAGCACCCGCCCGTCGGCGTCCCGGATCTCCACGGTCACGTCGCCGTACGGCCGGCCGCAGGAGCGCAGCCGCTGCGGGTGCTCCGGGTCGTCGGTGAGCCCGGGCAGCGCGGTGATGACGACGGCCTCGCTGAGGCCGTACACGATGCGCAGGACCGGGCCGAAGCGCGCGATCGCCTGCCGCAGCCGGGCGGGCGCGGCGGGCCCGGCGCCCACGTTGAACATGAACATGGCGGAGAAGTCGGCGCCGTCCAGCGCCGGGTGGTCGAGGACCTCGTAGAGCATCGGCGGGGTGACGAAGGTCGAGTTGATCCGTTCGGCGTCGACGGTACGGATGAACGCCGCCGGGTCCCACTGCTGGCGCAGGAAGAGCACGCCGCCGGTGAAGAGGTTGAACAGGGTGGTGATCTGCCCGCTGGCCAGCCACATCGGCGAGTGCGACAGGTGCCGCAGCAGCGGGAAGCCGGCCGCGCGGAAGTCGGCGGCCAGGGCGAGGATCTGCCGGTAGAAGCTCTCGGTGTGGTGCACCAGCTTCGGCGTGCCGGTGGTGCCGCTGGTCTGCAGGAACGACTCCGGGGCGGGGACCTCGTGGGGCGCTGCGACGCCCTGGGCCGCGACGAGCTCCGCGCCGAGGCGCAGCACCGGGGTTCCGGGCAGCGAGGCGGCGATCTGCCCGCCGAGGCCGTCGCCGGCGCGGGCGTCGTGCACGAAGACGTCGGGGCGGGTCAGCCGGACGAACTCGTCGATCTCGCGGCGGGAGGTCACCGGGGCGATCCACATCGTCCGGCAGCCGAGCAGGTGCAGCGCCAGTTGCAGCAGCGGTCCCTCCACCGCGTTGCCGAGCATCACCAGCACCGCCGCGCCGGGGCGTACGCCGTGCCCGGTCAGCGCCGCGGCGAGCCCGCGCACCTCGGCGGCGACCTGGGCGTAGCTGAGCCGACGGCCGTCGCCGACCAGGGCCTCCCGGTCGCCGAACCCGGCGAACAGTTCCAGCGCGTCGTGCACGTAGCTCGTCGGTCGAGCGGACCCGTCGGTCATCGCACAGCCCCCAGTCGATGCGGTGGCGGTCGACGCGGCGGCCCGGTGGGACGCGCCGTGGCGACCGGCGGAAGAGGACGCCCCGGCAGGTCGCCGCCGGGACGCGACGACGGGTGCGCGGGTCGGCGACCGCGCCGCCGCCGATTGCGAGCCTAGGTCGGTGGCGGCGCCGGTGGACAGAGCCGAACGGCGTCCGACCCCGCCCCGAAGGCATTTGACCATGTCGATCGGGTTGATTGACGCCCGTCAGCGCCAGCGGCTAGTTTCCGGACCATCGTCCAGTCGGCACCGTCAATGGATGCCGGTTCTGGGCTGCCAACGATGGAGGTTCCATGTCGACCCCGAAGAGATGGCATGTCATAGCGGCCGCGACCGCGGCCCTGGTCGTGGCCGCCCCGGCGGTGGTGGCCAGCGCCGGCCCGTCCGACACCGACCGCCGGCACCCCCGCGCCGAGTGGGCGGGCAGCTGGGCCGCGGCGGTCACCCGCGGCAACACCGTCGGCCTCACCAACACCGGGCTGAACAACCAGAGCATCCGGATGACCGTGCACACCAGCGTGGGCGGGGACCGGCTGCGGGTTCGGCTGAGCAACCTCTACGGCGAGCAGGCGGTGCAGGTGGGGCACGCCACCGTCGCCCGCCCCAACACCGCCACCGCCGACGACCGGTCCGACATCGACGCCGGCACGCTGCGCGAGCTGACCTTCGGTGGCGCCACCTCGGCCACCATGAACAAGGGCGCCGAGCTGCTCAGCGACCCGCTGGACTTCCCGGTCCGGGAGCAGGAGGACCTCCTGGTCACCCTGCACTTCCCGGTGCTCACCGGGCCGGTGACCTTCCACGGCCAGTCCAAGGCCACCACCTTCATCGGCGCCACCGACCTGACCACCGCCGCCGACGGCGCCGGCTTCACCATCAAGCCCAACTGCTGCTGGATGTTCCTCTCCGGCATCGACGTGGAGCGCCGGCACAGCCCCGGCGCGGTGGTGGTCCTCGGCGACTCCATCGGCGACGGCAACGGCAGCACGGTCAACGCCAACAAGCGCTGGCCCGACCTGCTCGCCGACCGGCTGGTCGACGCCCGGCCGGAGGTCCGTACACCCGGGGTGCTCAACCTGAGCCTCGCCGGCAACCGGCTCAACCACGAGGGCACGGAGCCCGGCGCCGGCGGCTTCCCCGGCTACCCCGAGCTGGGCCCGAACGCCCTGGCCCGGCTCAACGAGGACGTCTTCCCGCAGACCGGGGTGCAGACCGTCGTCACCCACCTGGGCATCAACGACATCTGGATGTCCAACGACCCCGCCGACCGGATCATCGCCTCGTTGCGCCAGGTCAACCAGCAGGTCAAGGCCCGCGGCCTGCGCAGCCTGGCGGCCACGCTGACCCCGTACGAGGGGCACGGCAACCCGGGCGTGTGGACGCCGGAGAAGGACGCCACTCGGCAGGCCGTCAACGCCTGGCTGCGCGGCCCGGGCGCGAGCGAGTTCGACGGGCTGCTCGACTTCGACGCGGTGCTGCGCGACCCCGCGCAGCCGAGCCGGCTGCTGCCGGCGTACGACTCGGGTGACCACATCCACCCGAACGACGCCGGCAACCAGGCGATGGCGGACGCCGTGCCGCTCCGACTGCTCGGACTGTGACACCGGTGGGGCGGCGGGGTGACCCGCCGCCCCCGTCCATCCCGGGAGAGGGCAGCACCGTGGACGTCGACGAGATCCTGACCGGGCTCTACCGCGAGTCGGGTCGGCAGAACCCCTACCCGTGGTACGCGGCCCTGCACCGGCACGGTCCGGTCAGCGCCATCGCGCCCCGCCCCGAACACCGCGCCATCGGCGTCGTCGCCGGCGGGTACGACCTGGTGAGCCAGGTGCTGCGCGACCCGGCGTGGTCCAAGCAGGCCCCGCCGGGCTGGCAGGAGCAGGAGATCCTGCGCACGCTCCAGTCCTCGATGATGTTCGTCAACCCGCCCGACCACACCCGGATGCGGGCGGTCTTCGCGAAGACCTTCACGCCGCGCCGGCTCGGCGCCCTGGAACCGGTGATCGTCCGGGTGGTGGACGCGCAGCTGGAGCGGATGGCCGAGGCGGGCGCCGACGGCGGCGAGGTGGACTTCGTGGCCGACTTCGCCTACCCGGTCCCGGCGCTGGTGATGGCCGGGTTCATCGGACTGCCCGAGGCCGACCTGTCCTGGTACCGGCAGCGGGTGGACCGCATCGACGAGTTCCTCGACGTGGCCGGCAAGACCCCGCAGCGCCTCGCCCGGGCCAACCAGGCCGCCGGGGAGCTGCGCGCCTGGTACCGGGAGCTGATCGCGCACCGGCGCCGGCATCCCGGCGAGGACCTGGTCAGCGGGCTGGTCGAGGCGCTCGACTCCGGCGACGTGGAGCTGACCGAGGACGAGCTGGTCAGCAACCTCATCGTGCTGTTCAACGCGAGCTTCGTGACCACCGTCTACCTGTTCAGCAACGGGCTGCCGGTGCTGCTGGCCCACCCGGACGTCGTCGCGGCGCTCCCCGCCGACGAGGAGCTGGCCGGCGGCTGCGTGGACGAGGTGCTGCGGCTGGAGAGCCCGGTGCACTTCCTGGCCCGGGCCGCGCCCGAGGACACCACGCTCGGCGGGGTGCCGGTGCGGCGCGACGAGAACGTGCTGCTGATGATCGCGGCGGCCAACCGTGACCCGGCCCGCTTTTCCGACCCGGACCGGTTCGACCCGCACCGGGGCGGCCCGCCGTCGCTCGCCTTCGGCGTCGGCCCGCACTTCTGCCTCGGCGCGGCGGTGTCCCGGATGGAGGGCCGGCTCGCCCTGCCGCGGCTCTTCGCCCGCTTCCCCCGCCTCGCCGTCACCAGGACCCCCACCTACAGCGGGAGCCTCTTCCTGCGCGGCATCGACAAGCTCTTCGTCTCGACCGGCGGACAGGAGACGGCATGACCCTCGACCCCCAGGTGCGGGCGTATCTCACCGCGCGGGCCGCGACCAGCACCCCACCGCTGTACACCCAGACCCTGGCCGAGGCCCGCGCCGCCGACCTGGCCGCGATCCGCGCCGGCGGCGGCGACGTCGAGCCGGTGCACGAGGTACGCGACACCCACCTCCCCGGCCCCGCCGGCGACCTCCGGGTACGCGTCCACCGGCCGGCCGGCGAGGGCCGGATGCCCACGCTCGTCTACTTCTTCGGCGGAGGCTGGACGCTGGGCAGCGTGGAGACCGCCGACGGGATCTGCCGCCGGCTGGCCAACGCCGCCGGATGCCAGGTGGTCACCGTCGGCTACCGGCTCGCCCCGGAACACCCCTTCCCGGCCGCCGTGCACGACTGCCACGCGGCCACCCGGTGGATCGCCGCGCACGCGCGGGAGTTCCGGGCCGACCCGGACCGCCTCGCCGTCGGCGGCGACAGCGCCGGGGGGAACCTCGCGGCGGCGGTCACCCTGCTCGCCCGCGCCGCCGGCGGTCCCCGGCTCGCCGGGCAGCTGCTGGTCTACCCCAACACCGACCAGCGCTGCCACCGCGCCCCGGGCGGCGACGAGGATCCGCTGCTGTTCAACCGGCACTCCGTCGAGTGGTACCGGGGGCACTACCTGGCCGACCCGGCCGACGCGGCGAACCCGCTGGCCTCGCCGCTGCTCGCCGAGGACCTCTCCGGCCTGCCGCCGGCCCTCGTCGTCACCGCCGAGCACGACCCGCTGCGCGACGAGGGGGAGCGGTACGCCGCCCGGTTGCGAGAGGCGGGCGTGCCGGTCACCCTCAGCCGGTATCCCGGGATGATCCACGGGTTCTTCGCGATGCCCGGCGTCTTCGACGCCGGCCGGCGCGCGCAGGACGAGGCCGCGGCGTTCCTGCGGCAATGTTTCGCGCTCCCCGGCCCGGGCTCGCCACCCGACGCGCGGACCGACGACGGCCCGGCCGCCGGCGCTCGGGCCGCCGGCGCCGGGCCGGGCGGACCCGCCGCCGCCCCGGCGGTCCGTGCCGGGGCGGAGCCGGCCGATGGCTGACCGGGTGCGCGCCGACCTGCCGCCGCCCCGGTCCGCCCGCACGGTCCCGCCCGACGCCCCGCCGCCGGTCGGCCTGGGGGACTTCGCCGGGCCCGCCCGGGCCGTCCTGCCGCCGGACGTCTGGGACTACGTCGACGGCGGCAGCGGCGCGGAGAGCACCCTGGCCGCCAACCTGGCCGCCTTCGACCGGGTCGCCGTGCTGCCCCGGGTGCTCACCGGGGTGGACGATCCCCGGACGACGGCGCCGCTGCTGGGCCGGCAGCAGGCGATGCCGGTGGCGGTGGCGCCGATGGCGTACCAGCGGCTGCTGCACCCCGACGGCGAGTCGGGGCTGGCGGCGGCGGCCGGCGCGGCCGGGGTGCCCTACGCGCTGAGCACGCTGAGCAGCACCACCATCGAGGAGGTCGCCGCCGCCGGTGCGGGACCGGTCTGGTTCCAGCTGTACTGGCTGCGCGACCGGGGGTTGGTCGCCGACCTGCTGGACCGGGCCCACCGCGCCGGGTGCGCCGCGCTGATGGTCACCGTCGACGTGCCGGTGCTCGGCCGCCGGCGGCGCGACGTGCGCAACGGCTTCGTGCTGCCGCCGCACGTGACCGCGGCGAACCTGCCCGGCAGCCGGGACGACCTCGCGCACACCGGTACGCCCGGGGTGTCGGCGATCGCCGCGCACACCGGGGCGGCCTTCGCGCCCGCGCTGACCTGGGCCGACCTCGACTGGCTGCGGGACCGTACCCCGCTGCCCCTGCTGGTCAAGGGCGTCCTCGACCCGCGCGACGCGGTGCGGGCGGTGGAGGTCGGCGCGGACGCCGTGGTGGTCTCCAACCATGGCGGCCGGCAGCTCGACGGCGCCCCCGCCACCGCCACGGTGCTGCCCGAGGTGGTCGCCGCCGTCGACGGGCGCGCCGAGGTGCTGGTGGACAGCGGCGTGCGCAGCGGGACGGACGTGCTGCGCGCGCTCGCCCTCGGCGCGACCGGGGTGCTGCTGGGCCGCCCGATGCTCTGGGCCCTCGCCGCCGGTGGGCGGGCCGGCGCGGAGGCGGCGCTGGCGCTGCTCGCCACCGAACTGCGCGACGCGCTCACCCTCGCCGGCTGCGCCGACCCGGCGGCGGCCCGCCGGCTGCGTACCCTGACCGGAGGCTGAGCCGTGGACGCGTCGGTGGACCTGGACGTCGCCTCGCTGCACCCGGCGGTCGACGACCCGGCGTTGAACTCGATGAACTTCCTCAACGAGGTGGCCCAGCACTGGCCGGACGCGGTGTCGCTGGCCGCCGGCCGGCCCTACGAGGAGTACTTCGACGACGGGGCGCCCCGCCGGTGGCTGGACCGGTTCCGCCGGCACCTCGCCGACGACCTCGGGCAGCGACCGGAGCAGGCGCGGCGCACCCTGTTCCAGTACGGCCGCACCAAGGGGATCATCCACCACCTGGTCGCCCGTCACCTCGCGGTCGACGAGGACGTGCACGTCGACCCGGAGGCGGTCGTGGTGACCGTGGGCTGCCAGGAGGCGATGCTGCTGGTGCTGCGGGCGCTGCGGGCCGGACCCGGGGACGTGCTGCTCGCCGTCGCCCCCACCTACGTCGGGTTGACCGGGGCGGCGCGGCTGCTGGACCTGCCCGTCCGACCGGTGGCCGGCGGACCGGCCGGGGTCGACCTGGCCGACCTGCGGGCGCAGGTACGACGGGCGCGGGCCGAGGGGCTGCGCCCGCGCGCCTGCTACGTGATGCCGGACTTCGCCAACCCGTCCGGCGCCCGCATCGACCTCGCCGACCGGCGACGGCTGCTCGACCTCGCCGCCGAGGAGGAGCTGCTGTTGATCGAGGACAACCCGTACGGGCTCTTCCCGGCCGGCGACGGCGAGCGGCTGCCCACCCTCAAGGCGCTGGACACCCGGCGCCGGGTGGTCTACCTGGGGTCGTTCGCCAAGACCGTGCTCCCCGGCGCCCGGGTCGGCTACGTCGTGGCCGACCAGCGGGTCGCCGGCTCCGACGGCACGGTGGGGCTCCTCGCCGACCAGCTCGCCAAGATCAAGAGCATGGTCACGGTGAACACCTCGCCGCTGGCCCAGGCGATGGTCGGCGGGGCGCTGCTGGAGCACGACTGCTCGCTGGCCGCGGCCAACCAGCGCGAACGCGCGGCGTACGGGCGCAACCTGCGCCACCTGCTCGACGGCCTGGACCGTCGCTTCCCCGCCCCCTCGCCGGTGCGCTGGAACGCCCCGGCCGGCGGGTTCTTCGTGGTGGTCACCGTGCCGTTCGCCGTGGACGACGCGCTGCTGCGCCGCTCCGCCGAGCGGTACGGCGTGCTCTGGACCCCGATGGCGCACTTCTACGACGACGGCGTGCCGGTCGGCGCGCTGCGCCTGTCGATCAGCGCGGTCACCCCGGAGCAGATCGACCTCGGGCTGGACCGGTTCGCCGCCCTGGTCACCGACGAGCTGCGCTGCGCCGCGGCGACCCCGGCCCGCTGACCCGGCCCCGTCACCGGTGACCCGGGCGCGGGTCGGTGTCGCAGGTCGGTTCCGACGGCCCGCGGTCGGCCACCATAATGGACGGATGGTTGCCTGGGAGTACGCCCTGCTGGTCCGCCGCTACCAGGGGCAGGGCCGCAATTTCCACGTCTCGTTCGTCTGGTACGGCCCGGACGGCTCGCGGGCCGACATCACCGCGTACGGCGACACGGCGATCGCCCACCTCAACCGCGCCGGCCGGGACGGCTGGGAGCTGGTCTCCGCCGCCGAGGACGTCAACAACGTCCAGGGCAGCACCGAGGTGCACCGCTACCACCTCAAGCGCCAGCTCGCCTGACCCGCCCGGTGCCGGGCCTCCGAGCCCTCCGTCCCGCCGGTTGCTAGCGTCTCCTCCCGCCGCCGGTGTCCCCGCCGTCGGTGAGAGGAGGCGCGGTGACCAGGCACGCGCAGACCGGCCGCCGGTACGCCGTCGGCGTGGACTTCGGCACGCTCTCCGGCCGGGCGGTGGTGGTCGACGTCGAGGACGGCACCGAACTGGGCAGCGCGGTGCACGCGTACCGGCACGGGGTGCTCACCACCCGGCTGCCGGACGGCCCGGCCCTGCCCCCGCAGTGGGCGCTCCAGGACCCGGACGACCATCTCGACGTGCTCCGGACCGCGGTGCCCGCCGCGCTGGCCGCCGCCGGGATCGACCCCGGTGAGGTGGTCGGCATCGGGGTGGACGCCACCTCGTGCACGGTGCTGCCCACGCTGGCCGACGGCACCCCGCTCTGCGCGCTGCCCGACCTGCGGGACCGGCCGCACGCCTGGCCGAAGCTCTGGAAGCACCACGCCGCCCAGCGGCAGGCCGACCGGATCAACGCGCTGGCCCGCGAGCGCGGCGAGACCTGGCTGGCCCGCTACGGCGGCCGGGTCTCCGCCGAGTGGCAGCTGGCCAAGGCCCTCGAACTGCTGGAGGAGGACCCGGAGGTCTTCGACCGCGCGGAGCGCTGGATCGAGGCGGCGGACTGGATCGTCTGGCGGCTCTGCGGCCGGGAGACCCGCAACGCCCCGGCCGCCGGCTTCAAGGGGCTGCGCCAGGACGGCCGCTACCCGGCCCCCGATTTCCTCGCCGCGCTGCACCCGGCCCTGCCCGGGCTGCTGCCCAGGGTCGACGGGCCGGTCGCCCCGGCCGCCGGCCGGGCCGGCGGGCTGACCATCGAGGCGGCCGGCTGGACCGGCCTGCCGGTGGGCACCCCGGTGGCGGTCGGCGCCATCGACGCGCACGTCACCGCGGCGGCGGCCCGCGCGGTGGCCCCCGGGCGGATGCTCGCCGTGCTCGGCACCTCCACCTGCTTGATCATGAACGCGGACGCCTGTCACGAGGTGCCGGGCGTCTGCGGGGTGGTCGACGGTGGCGTGACGCCCGGCCGGTGGGGCTACGAGGCCGGGCAGAGCGGCGTCGGCGACATCTTCGCCTGGTACGTCGACCGGAACCTGCCCGCGGCGTACGCGGACGAGGCCCGGCGGCGGGGGACCACCCCGTACGCGCTGCTCGACTCGCTCGCCGCCGACCAGCCCGTCGGTGGGCACGGCCTGCTGGCGCTGGACTGGCACAGCGGCAACCGGTCGGTGCTGATGGACCACGAGCTGAGCGGGGTGCTGGTCGGGCTGACCCTGGCCACCCGGCCGGAGGAGATCTGGCGGGCGCTGCTGGAGGCGACCGCGTTCGGCGCCCGCACCGTGCTGGAGGCGTTCACCGGTGCCGGGGTGCCGGTGGACGAGCTGACCGCGGCCGGCGGGCTCACCGCCAACCGGCTGCTGCTGCGGATCTACGCCGACGTGCTGGGCCGGCCGCTGCACGTGCTCGACGCGGAGCACCCGGCCGCCCGGGGCGCGGCCGTCCACGCGGCGGTGGCCGCCGGGGTGTACCCGGACGTGGAGACGGCGTCGGAGGTGATGGGCGCCGGGCACCGGGAGACATTGCATCCCGACCCCGCCCGCGCCGCCGCCTACGACGACCTGTACGCGCGGTACCGCGCCCTGCACGACCACTTCGGCCGCGGCGGCACCGACGTCCTCCACCACCTCCGCGCCCTCCGCCATCGCGCCCTGACCACCCCCTGACCCCGCCCACCCTGGCCCGGTCCCGGCCCGGCCGCGGGTCGGTCCCGCTCGGTGATCAAGAGGTTCGCGTCCTGGGAGAGCGCGTTCCCTGACCAGAACCTCTTGATCACCGCCGCCGTTGCGAGGCGGCGCGGGGTGCCGCAGGGAGGGAGCGGGGTGGGGGAGTGGGGCGGGACGGCGACGCCCCGCCGGGCGGGGCCGGGCGGGGCGTCGGGAGGTGGTGCGGGTCAGCCGAGGTCGACGGCGGGGTAGAGCGGGAAGCCGGCGAGCAGCTCGTTGGCCTGCTTGCTGACCTTGTCGGCCAGCGCCGGGTCGAGGACGTACTTCGCCTTGGACTCGCCCGAGGTGGTCTGGCTGAGCACGGTGTGGATCAGCTCGGCGGTCTGGTCCATCTCGGCGACGCCCAGCCCACGGCTGGTCAGCGCCGGGGTGCCGATCCGGATGCCCGAGGTGTACCAGGCGCCGTTCGGGTCCTGCGGGACCGAGTTGCGGTTGGTGACGATGCCCGAGTCGAGCAGCGCCTGCTCGGCCTGCCGGCCGGTCAGCCCGTAGCCGGTGACGTCGATGAGCACCAGGTGGTTGTCGGTGCCGCCGGTGACCAGCTTCGCGCCCCGGCGGGTCAGCCCCTCGGCGAGGGCCTGCGCGTTGTCGACGATGCGCTGGGCGTAGTCGGCGAAGTCGGGGCGCCGCGCCTCGGCCAGGGCGACCGCCTTGGCGGCCATCACGTGCGGCAGCGGGCCGCCGAGCACCATCGGGCAGCCGCGGTCGACCTGGTCGGCCAGCTCCGGGCCGCAGAGCACCATGCCACCGCGCGGGCCGCGCAGCGACTTGTGGGTGGTGGTGGTGACGATGTGCGCGTGCGGCACCGGGTCGAAGTCGCCGGTGAAGACCTTGCCCGCGACCAGGCCGGCGAAGTGCGCCATGTCGACCATGAAGGTGGCGCCGACCGAGTCGGCGATCTCCCGCATGATCCGGAAGTTGACCTTCCGCGGGTACGCCGAGTAGCCGGCGACCAGGATCAGCGGCTTGAACTCGCGCGCCGCCTCGGCGACCTTGTCGTAGTCGACCAGCCCGGTGGCCGGGTCGGTGCCGTAGCTGCGCTGGTCGAACATCTTGCCGGAGATGTTCGGCCGGAAGCCGTGGGTGAGGTGGCCGCCGGCGTCCAGCGACATGCCCAGCATCCGCTGGTTGCCCAGCTCCCGGCGCAGCGCGAACCAGTCCGCCTCGGTGAGGTCGTTGACCTGGCGTACCTGGGCCTTCTTCAGGGCGGGGGACTCCACCCGGTCGGCCAGGATCGCCCAGAACGCGACCAGGTTGGCGTCGATGCCGGAGTGCGGCTGCACGTACGCGTGCGACGCGCCGAACAGCTCGCGGGCGTGTTCGGCGGCGAGCGCCTCGACGGTGTCCACGTTCTGGCAGCCGGCGTAGAAGCGGCGGCCGACGGTGCCCTCGGCGTACTTGTCGCTGAACCAGTTGCCCATCGCCAGCAGGGTGGCGGGGGAGGCGTAGTTCTCGCTGGCGATCAGCTTCAGCGACTCGCGCTGGTCGGCCAGCTCGGCGCCGATGGCGTCGGCCACCCGGGGCTCGACGGCGCGGATCACCTCGAGCGCGCTGCGGAAAGCGGTGGATTCGGCGTTCAGCGACATGCGACCTCCAGTTACGTGCGGAAGGCCCAGGCGCTCGGCGTGCGTCCTCATGACGGGACCGCTTCCCGATGGTGCTCCATCCCCACGCGCCAGTCACGGCCCGCCGACGATCCTACCGGGTCGCCGATGGGCGGCTCCGGTCCGCCTCCGGGACCCGCCGGCATGGTCGGCCGCCCGCGTGGTTGGCCGCCCGTGTGCAGGGCACTGCACCGGTAGGGCCGTCCGGCACGAGCGGTCCGTGGACGAGAGGGGACAGGCAGATGAGCGCACCGACCGACGGGCGGCCGCTGGCCGTGGTCACCGGCGCCTCCAGCGGCATCGGGTACGAGCTGGCCGGCCAGTTCGTCGCGCACGGGTACGACGTGGTGATCGCCGCCGAGGACGCCGGCATCGAGGAGGCGGCCGAGCACCTGCGCCGGGACGGTCGGGCCCAGGTGCGGCCGGTCCGGGTGGACCTGGCCACGTACGACGGCGTCGAGGCGCTCGCCGAGGCCGTCCGCGCGACCGGCCGCCCGGTCGACGCCCTCGCGGTCAACGCCGGGCGCGGCGCCGGCGGGGCGTTCGTCGGCGACACCGACCTGCGGGACGAGCTGAACATCATCGACGTGAACGTCACCTCGACGGTGCACCTGACCAAGCGGCTGCTGCCGGCGATGGTCGAGCGGGACTCCGGCCGGGTGCTGTTCACCTCGTCGATCGCCTCGACCATGCCGGGGGCCTTCCAGGCGGTCTACAACGCCTCGAAGTCGTTCGTGCAGTCCTTCGCCGAGGCGCTGCGCAACGAGCTGAAGGAGACCGGGGTCACCGTCACGTCGCTGATGCCCGGCCCGACCGACACGAAGTTCTTCGAGCGGGCCGCGATGGAGGACACCCGGGTCGGCGCCGGCAGCAAGGACGACCCGGCCACGGTCGCCGCGCAGGGCTTCCAGGCGATGATGAAGGGCGAGCAGAAGGTCGTCGCCGGCTCGCTGAAGAACAAGGTCCAGGCGGCCGCCGCCCGGTTCACCCCGGACCGGCTCAAGTCCGAGCAGCACCGGAAGATGGCCGAGCCGGGCTCGGCCGACTGACCGTGCGCCGCGCCGTCCCCGCGTGCCCCGCGCCGCGGGGGCGGCCTGCGTACGATCGGCGGATGCGGGAGGACGGCGACGGCAGCCTGGTCGCCATCAGCGACCTGCACATCCGGTACGCGGAGAACCGGGCCCTGGTGCAGGCGCTGCGACCGGAGTCGCCGCGGGACTGGCTGCTGGTCGCCGGGGACGTGGCCGACACCGTCGCCGACGTGGAGTGGGCGCTCGGCCTGCTCGCCCAGCGGTACGACACGGTCATCTGGGCGCCCGGCAACCACGAGCTCTGGACCCCACCGGCGGACCCGGTCACCCTGCGGGGCGTGGAGCGCTACCGGCACCTGGTGGAGGTGTGCCGACGCCTCGGCGTGGTCACGCCGGAGGACCCGTACCGGGTGTGGCGGGGTGCCGGCGGGCCGGCGCTGGTGGCCCCGCTCTTCCTGCTCTACGACTACAGCTGGCGGCCGCCGGGGTTCGACACCCGGGCGGCGGCGCTGGCCGAGGCGTACCGCACGGGGATCGTCTGCACCGACGAGATGCTGCTGCACCCCAACCCGTACCCCAGCCGTCAGGACTGGTGCGCGGCGCGGGTCGCCGAGACCGCCCGCCGGTTGGACGAGCGGGATCCGGAGCTGCCGACGGTGCTGGTCAACCACTGGCCGCTGGTGCGCCGGCCGACCGACGTGCTGCGCTACCCGATCTTCGCGCAGTGGTGCGGCACCGAGGCCACCGCCGACTGGCACCGGCGCTACGCCGCCGCCGCGGTGGTCTACGGGCACCTGCACATCCCCCGCACCACCTGGTACGACGGGGTGCGCTTCGAGGAGGTGTCGGTCGGCTACCCCCGGGAGTGGCGGCGTCGGTCCGTACCCCCGGGGCGGGTGCGCCGGATCCTGCCGGCGCCGGCCGGGACGCCACCCACGGCCTGGTGAGACGCGAGGAGGCCCGGCCGGCGGCCGGGCCTCGAGTCACGTCGCACCGGCTCAGGCGGTCATCGCGTCGACGGACTTCTTGATCGCCTTGGGGGCGGTCGGGGTGCGCGGCGCGTCGGCCCGCATGTCGATCATGCGCTGGCCGATCTCCTGGAGCTGGTTGCGGCCGAGCGCCTCCCGCACCTTCGGGAACCACTCCTGCTCCTCCTCCTCGACGTGGTGCTCGACGTTCTCGATCAGCACCGTGGTCTTGGCGACGAAGCGCTCGTCGGAGGCATCCATGGTGGCCAGCTCGGCGCAGAGCACGTCCGCGACGTGGTGCTCCTCGTACGACTCGAGGATGTCGTCCTCCAGATCCGGCAGCAGCTTGCGGACCTCGGGGTACATCACCTCGTTCTCCAGGTAGGTGTGCACCGTGAGGGCCTCCAGGATCTGCGTGACCAGCTGCTGGCGCTTGCTGGCCGGCCCGTCCTCGGCCTTCTGGAACTCCTTGAAGAGGCGGCGCATCTCCTTGTGGTCCTCTTTGAGCAGGACGATGGCATCGGTGGACACCGGCTGACCTCCTTGTTCGGCTGACGTCTGATCCGGTACCCCGAGGGTGAGCTGCGAAAACGGATGGGGCCCGGCGTGTTCCGCCGGGCCCCACCACTGGTCGTGCCGTGCTGCTGCTACTTCACCGCGTTGTACGCGTTGACCATGCCGGCGCCGTAGAAGCCGTTGCGCTCGCCGCCGGAGCAGGTCGCGTTGTAGGCAGTGGGGCCGGCCGCGATCAGCGGCACCGGGTTGTAGACGCCCTCCGGGCAGGACTGCGCCTCGGCCGTGCGCTCAAGGAACGCGGCCAGCTGGCCCGGGCTCATGCCCGGGTGCGCCGACGCCGCCAGCGCCGCCACGCCGGCGGCGTGCGGGCCGGACATCGAGGTGCCCTGCTTGTAGCCCCAACCGTTGGTCTTCGTCGCCGTGTTGAAGGTGGTCGACAGAATGCCGTCGGTGAGGGTGGAGCGGGCGCCCTGCGTGCGGAAGCGGGTGTCGCCACCCGGCGCCGTCACGTCGATGACCCCCTGGCCGTACGAGGAGTAGTAGCTCTTCGCCCCGGTCGGGCCGACCGCCGAGACGGTCACCACGCCCGGCGCCTCGGCCGGCAGGTCGAGGCAGGCGTTGGTGAGGTTCTCGCGCGTCTCCGGCGTGCCGTTGTTCGGGCTGCCGTCGTCGGTGATCTTGTGCGCGAGGTCGTAGTTCGAGTTACCCGCGGACGCCACGTTCAGCACGCCCTTGCTCGACGAGTAACGGATGGCCCGCTGGACCGCCTGCCACACCGGACGCTGGCGTGCGTCGTTGCGGCAGTTCAGCTCCCACGGGTCGATGTAGTAGCTGTTGTTGGTCAGCTGCATGCCGTGCTCGGCGGCCCACATGAACCCGCAGACCGCGGCCTCGGGGAAGATGTAGCCGTCATCGTTGACCACCTTCACCGACGCGACCTTGACGCCCGGGGCGACACCGGTCACGCCGACGCCGTTGACGGCGGCGGCGATGGTGCCGGCCACGTGGGTGCCGTGGTCGGAGGTGGTCGGGTTCCAGGCGGCCTCGGCGGTGTCCACCGTGCCGCCGATGCAGGACGTGCTCTTGTCCTTGGCGATCTGGGTGGCCAGGTCGGGGTGGCTGCTGGAGATGCCGCTGTCCAGCACGCCCACCACCACGCCGGCGCTGCCGGCGTTGACGGCGTGGGCCTGCGGAACGTCGATCATGGGCATGTCCCACTGCTGGCCGAAGAGGGGCTCCTTGGTCGGGTCGGCGGTGGCGTTCGCCGCCTCGGCCGCGGAGACCTCCACGGTCTCGCCCTCGTCGAGAGCGGTGCCCAGGCCGGCGGTGGACGCCACCGACTCGACGCCCGCGCCCGCCACGTCGGTGACGAAGGTGGGGTTGGTCGAGCGGACGACGAGCACGCCGATCTGGTCGTAGCTGGCCACCACGGTGCCCTTGGCGGCGGCCACCCGGGCCGCCGCCTTCCCGGTGGTGGCGCCCTGCGGGGCCAGGACCAGGAAGGTGGTGTCCGGGCCGGCGGCCGCCGCCGGGGCCAGCCCGCCGGTGACGGCGAGGCCGACACCCAGGGCCACGGCGGACGCGGCAGCCAGTGTCTTGCGACGGAGGTTCTTCACACAGACTCCCAGGGGGCTGTCTCCAGCCGGGTGCGACCCCTGACGGGGAGCGACCGGCGGGAAGAGGGCAGGATGCCCGCTTCCGGGAGTACAGCGCCCGCCGATGGTGTGGCGTTACACACACTCGTCGGGTCAGGCGGCGACCGTCACACGGTGGCCAGGGTGTGCGGGATCTCGTCGAGCAGCTCGCGGGCGAGGAAGCCGATCCGCCCGTACCGGGGGACCAGTCGCTGTCCGCTGACCGCGTGCGCCCACGCCGCCCAGCAGGCGGCCTGCGCCGGCCCCGCGCCCCGGGAGATCAGCCCGGCCAGCAGCCCCGAGCGCACGTCGCCGCTGCCCGAGGTGCCCAGCCCGGCGTCGCCGCTCTCCTCCCGCCAGCAGTCCCCCTCGGGGGTGGCGATGTGGCCGTAGAGCGACACCACCGCGTCGTACCGGGTGGCCAGTTCGCGGGCGTCGGCGTCGAGGTCGGCGTCGGGCTCCCGGCCGAGCAGGTGCCGCGCCTCGGTCAGGTTCGGCGTGAGCACCACCGGCCGGCCCGAGCCGACCAGCAGGTCCGGCTCGTGGCTGAGCGCCCCCAGGGCGTACGCGTCGAGCACCAGCGCCGTCTGCGGCCCGGCCGCGTCGAGGAGCAGGTGCAGCAGCCTCCGGGTCTGGTCGATGTCGTTGAGGCCGGGGCCCACCGCGACCACGTCGGCCTTGCCGACCAGCCCGCCGAGCAGCTCCCCGGGATCCCCGGCGACCGCCCCGTCCGGGGTCTCGGGGAGCCCGACGACCAGCGCCTCCGGCACCTGGATGCTCAGCGCGGCGGCGGTGGACTCGGCGGCGGCGAGTTGGAGCACGCCGGCGCCGGCCCGCAGCGCGGCCACCCCGGCCAGCAGCACCGCGCCGGGGGTGAATCGGGAACCGCCAACCACCAGCACCGTGCCCCGGTGCTCCTTGCCCCCGGTCGGCACCGGCAGCGCCCAGTCCCGCAGCACCTGCGGGGTGATGACCCGGGTCTCAGACCGGTTCGGCATGGACCTCGTCCTCCCTGGTGGGGCGGGCGCCCTGCTGGCGCAGGTGGCGGACGTCGTTGAAGGTGTCCAGGGTGAGCCGGCCGTCGGCGTCGGCCGACCAGCCGGTCACCGAGCAGTTGGCGATGACGTGTTCCCGGGTCAACGCCATCAGCTCCGCCTCGGTCAGCCCCTCCACCAGATAACGAAGCAGGAAGACCAGCGCGTCGTGGCCGAAGAGCAGCACCCGTCCACCCTCGTGGTCGCGGCGCAGGTCGCCCAGGAGCGCCCGCAGCCGCAGCGCGACGTCCGTCCAGGATTCGCCGCCCGGCGGGCGGTAGTAGAACTTGCCGAGCCGCCGGCGGCGGTCCGCCTCCTCGGGGAAGCGGCGTTGCACGCCGTGCCCGGTCAGGCCGTCGAGGATGCCCAGCTCCCGGTCGCGCAGCCGCTCGTCCTGGCTGGCCGGTATGCCGGTGCCGGCCAGCGCCAGCTCCGAGGTCCGCACCGCCCGCAGGTACGGCGAGACCACCGCGACGTCCGGGCGGCGCTCCTCGGGCAGGCCGGCGAGCCAGCGGGCGGTGGCCCGGGCCTGCTCCTCACCGGTCTCCGACAGCGGCACGTCCGCGTCCCGATGGGTCAGGTCGATCAGGTCCGCGCCGGACGTCTCCGCCGCCGTCGCGGCGACGTTCGCCGTACTCTCACCGTGCCGCACGATCCAGAGGGCTGCCAGTTCCGCCATGCGGCCCCCCGTACCCGACCGGGCCGCCCGGTAACCGTTTCGGCCCGGGCCGGCAACCCCCGACCGGCGTCCGGCGTGAACGGGCCGAGGCCGGGTAAGCGCTGGCCCGTTCGGAAACCGAGACAGGGGAGGTACGCCGTGGCGACCGCGGTGAAGGAACAGAAGAGCCCGGTGAAGGACAAGAACTACGACCTGATCCACACGCTGCAGCTGTCGCTGGACAACATCTACCGGATGGACACCTACATCGCGGACGCGGAGCAGCGGGGCGACACGGAACTCGCCACCTGGTTCCGCAAGATCCAGGAGAACAACCGCAAGGCGGGTGACCAGGCCAAGCAGATGCTCATGACGCGGATGCAGCAGGAAGGGCGCTGACACCCGCGCCGCCGGGGCCGGACGCGGCAGTCCCGTCGCGTCCGGTCCCGGCGGCCGCGACACTCAGGGGACCCGGACGGCGTAGATGCCCCGGCCGAAGGTCCCCGCCACGAGGCGGTGGTTGGTGCCGTCGTACTCGATGTCGTCGACCGGGACCAGCGGCAGGCCGCGGCCCTGGCGCAGCCAGACCCCGCCGCCGGTCGGGCTGACGAACACGCCCTGGTCGGTGGCGACGTAGAGGGTCAGCCCCTTGCCGATCGCCAGGTCGTTGACCGGCGCCTTTGGCAGGGTGCCGCTGAGGTCGTGGAAGTGCCGGCCCCCGTCGAGCGAGCCGAGCACGTACGGCCGCTGGGAGCCGGACCGGTACGCCGACAGCGTCACGTACACCCGGTCGGCCCGCCGCGGGTCGACCACGATCCGGGTGACCCACGGCTGCCCGGAGAGCAGCAGTTGCCAGGAGCCGCCCAGGTCCCGGGTCACCCAGACCCGGCCGTCGTCGGTGCCGACGTAGACGGTCCGGCCGTCCCCGGCCGGGGCGACCGTGGTGATGGTGCCGTAGTTGGTGTAGATCGGGTCGCGGCCCGGCCCGCCGGTCAGGTCACCGCTGATCGCCGTCCAGGTCCGGCCGCCGTCGGTCGACCGGTTCAGCACGTTCGCGCCGTAGTACATCACCGCCGGGTCGCGCGGGTCGAAGACCACCGGGGTGAACCAGTTGCGCCGGGCCCCGGTGACCCGGTTGCCGAAGTACGTCATCGTCTCGCCGCCGTCGACCGACCAGAAGCAGTTGCCGTACTGGTAGCAGGCGTAGACGTTCTCCTTGTCGGTCGGGTTGATCAGGTTCTCCTCGCCGTCCCCGCCCAGGTACTCGTTGAAGGCGGGGCCACCCCACGAGCGCAGCGAGCCGTTGTCCTGCGTGCCGCCGGAGATCCGGCTGACGTCCTGCGGCGTGATCGCCACGCTGTAGAACTGGGTGTACGGCTCGTGGGTGGCCTTCACCCAGCCGCCGTCCCCGTCGGCGTCGGAGCGGTAGGTCCCACCGTCGTTGCCGAGGTAGACCCGCTGCGGGTGGCGCGGGTCCCAGATCATCGCGTGGTGGTCGACGTGGATGGAGCTGCTGTCGGCCGTCCAGGTCCGCCCGCCGTCCTTCGTGGTCAGCAGCGGCACGCCCGCGACGTGCACGTGCTGTGGCTCGTCCGGGTCGACCCAGACCTTGCCGAACCACCAGCCGAAGGTGGACTGCGAGGTGGTCAGCTCGGGGGTGTCCGGCAGCCGGGTCCAGGCGTCGCCGCCGTCGTCGCTGCCGTAGAAGCCGGCGAACGGGCCGGCGGTGGAGTTGACGATCACGTAGAGCCGGTCCGGGTCCGAGGCGGACTGGCCCAGGCCGATCCGGCCCACCTCCGGCCCCGCCGCCGGCAGCCCACCGGCCAGGCGTGCCCAGGTCGCCCCGCCGTCGACGGAGCGGTAGACCCCTGAGCCGACCCCGCCGTAGGTGCGCAGGTCCGGGGTGCGGCGGTGGTCCCAGAGCACGGCGTAGAGCCGGTCGGCGTCGCGCGGGTCGATCAGCACCTCGGTCGCGCCGGTGAACTCGTTCGCCCCGGCGAGGATCCGCTGCCAGGTCGCCCCGCCGTCGGTCGACCGGTAGACGCCCCGGTCGCCGCCGCCGTTGTAGAGCGAACCCGCCGCGGCCACGAAGATCCGCTTCGGGTCGGCCGGGTCGACCGTGATCGCGCCGATCGCGCCCGAGTCCCGCAGGCCCAGCGACCGCCAGTTCTTTCCGCCGTCGCGGGAGGCGTAGAGGCCGGTGCCCTCGTAGGTGATGCTGCCGCCGCCCGGATTGACCTCGCCGGTGCCGGCGTACAGGGTGCCGTCCGGGCCGGTCGCCACCGCGCCCATCGCCTGGGTCCAGCCGTCCGGCCAGGCCGGTTCGAAGCGGTTGCCGGCGTCGCGGCTGACCCAGACCCCGCCGCTGGCCGCCGCGGCGTAGACGGTGTCGGGGCGGTGCGGGTCCAGCGCGAGCGAGGTGATCCGGCCGCCGATGTTGGTCGGCCCGATCGGGGTCCACCGGCCGCCGACGGCGGGCAGCCGGGCCGCGGCCCGCGCCGCGGCGTCGTACGCGTGCCGCGGCAGCGCCTCCCCGCGCACGGTCTTCTGCAGGTAGCGGTACTCGGCGGGGGCGGAGGGTCCGCGCACCGGTCGGTACTCGTCGTCGGGCCGCGGCGGCGAGGCGCCGGCGCCGGTGGGGGAGAGGGCCGCGGTGCCGCCGGAGAGCAGCGTCGCCGCGAGGATCAGGGAGAGGGTACGTCGTCGTGCCACGGAGGTCCCTTCGCCGGTGGAGGGGAGGGTCGACGGTCCCGCCGAACGTTACGAAGGCGGATGTCGATGGTCAACCCTCCGGCGTCGCCGAAAGTGACCGGGTCGACACCGGGCCCTAGGCAGGAGCCGCATCGATGAGGTGGAATGGCCTGACCTGCCGTACCCGTCGGAAGGACCACGATGACGCCTGCCCGGAGCCGGGCGCTGGCCGCCGCCACCCTCACGGCGCTGCTGGTCACGGCCGCCCCCACCACCCCCGCCCACGCCGCGCCCGACCCGCCGCACATCGCCGGCGACCACACCGTGCCGATCTACTCCTACGCCGACGCCGTCCGGGAGAGCGTCCAGGTCGAGACGCCGACCGACGCCGACGGCGACGGGGTGCGCGACCGGGTCGTGGTCGACCTGGTGCGGCCCCGCGAGGCGGCGCAGGCCGGCGTCCGGGTGCCGGTCATCATGGACGCCTCGCCGTACTACCACTGCTGCGGCCGGGGCAACGAGAGCGAACGCAAGACGTACGACGCGAACGGCGTGATCACCAAGGCTCCGCTGTACTACGACAACTGGTTCGTCCCCCGCGGGTACGCCTTCGCCGCGGTCGACCTCGCCGGCACCGCCCGCTCCACCGGCTGCCAGGACGTCGGTGGCCGGGCCGAGGTGGCCGGGGCGAAGGCGGTGGTGGACTGGCTCAACGGCCGGGCCCGGGGCTTCACCCTGGACGGACGGCCGGTCAGCGCGTCGTGGAGCACCGGCCGGGTCGGGATGATCGGCAAGTCGTGGGACGGCTCGGTCGCCAACGGCGTGGCGGCCACGGGCGTGCGCGGCCTGGAGACCATCGTGCCGATCTCCGCCATCTCCAGCTGGTACGACTACCAGCGCTACCACGGGCTGCTGCGGGCGTCGGACTACCCCGCCTACCTGCACCAGGTGGTCAACGGCCGGCCCGCCGAGGCGTGCGCCGCACTGCTCGCCCGGCTGCGCGCGGAGAGCGGGGAGGAGACCGGCGACTACAACGCCTACTGGGCGGAGCGGGACTACCGCCGCTCGGTCGGGCAGGTCCGGGCCAGCGTGCTGGTCGCGCACGGCGTCAACGACCTCAACGTCACCACCGGCCAGTTCGCCCGCTGGTGGGACGCGCTCGCCGACCGGCACGTGCCGCGCAAGCTCTGGCTCTACCAGGCCGGGCACGAGGACCCGTTCGACGTCCGCCGGGCCGAGTGGGTGGCCACCCTGCACCGCTGGTTCGACTACTGGCTCCAGGGCCTGTCCAACGGGGTCATGCGGGAGCCCCGGGCCACCCTGGAGACCGCCCCCGGGGTCTGGACCGAGGAGCGGGACTGGCCCGCCCCGGGCACCCGGCACGTCCGGGTGGCCCTGGGCGCCGGCGACGGCACGACCGGCACGCTCGGCGGTCGCGGCGCGAGCCGGGGCGTGGTGCGGGCGTACACCGACGAGTCGCTGACCGAGCCGCAGGTGGTCACCGAGCCGACGACGGCCCGCGCCGGACGGCTGGTGTTCCTCTCCGGCGCGCTGACCACGCCGCTGCGGATCTCCGGGACCCCCTCGGTGCGCCTGCGGATCAAGGTGGACCGGCCGACCACCGCGCTGAGCGCGCGACTCGTCGACTACGGCACCGCGGAACGGATTCAGCACCGCACCTCCGAGGGGGTCCGGACCCTGCCCACCGAGTCGTGCTGGGGAGAGTCCACCGAGCTCGACGACGCCTGCTACCGCGACACCGCCGAGATCACCGCGGTCACCGACCACGGCGTGCTCACCCGCGGCTGGCTCGACGCGGCGCACCACCGGTCCCTGCGCTTCGCCAGTCCGCTGCGCCCGGACCGCTGGTACACCGTCACCCTGCCGCTCAACGCGTACGACGCGGTGCTGCCGGCCGGCCACGTGCTCGGTCTGGTCCTGGCCCAGAGCGACCCGGGCTTCACCGAGACCGACGACCGGGACGCTACCGTCTCGGTGGACCTCGGGCGCAGCGCGCTGACCCTGCCCGTCACCGGCGGGGCCACCCTGCCGCCGGTCACGGTCGCGCCCGACGTGGTCACCGCTCCCGCCCCGTCGACCGGCCGCGCCGCCCCGCCCGACCGGCGCCAGCTGCCCGACCGGTCCTGACGACGGTCGCCGACCGGTCCGCCGCCGCCCCCGAGCCGGGGCGGCGGCGGACCGACCGAGGTCGCCCGGCCGCCACCGGACGCTGTCGGTGGGTGTGGTTATGGTCCCCGCACAACGCGGGTGATCAAGGAGACGGCGTGCGCAGATTCGACTACGTCAGCGGCAGTGCGGCGAAGTTCTGGCAGGTGGAGCGTTCCGGCGCGACGGTGACCGTCAGCTATGGACGGATCGGGTCGCAGGGACGGACCCAGGTCAGGGAGTTCGGCTCCGCCGAGGACGCCACCGCGCACGTCGACAAGCTGATCGCGGAGAAGCTCCGCAAGCGGTACGTCGAGTCGGCGCCGGCCGCGCCGACGACGTCCGCGGTGGACGGCGGTCCGGTGGTGGCCGGCCCCGCCGGACCGGCTGCGGACGGGTCCCGGTCGACGGGTGCCGCCGTCGGGCAACCGGCGGCGGCGCTGCCCGACGAGGAGACCTTCGTGGTGCCGTCCGGCTGGCGCCGGAGCCTGGTGCCCCGCCGCGACGGGGTGCCCGGTCCGGCGTTGCCCACCGGGGCCAGGGTCCGGAAGGCCGGCGGGGAGCTGCTGGAGTCGCTGGCCGCCGACGTGGAGCGGCTGCTCCGCAACGGCGGCGACCCCGAGCTGGTCGGCGCGGTGCGGGCCCAGCTCGCCGGCGAGCGCACCCCGCTCGGTGCGGCTGGTCTCCTGGTGGCCGCCGGGCACGAGATCGACTGGCGGGACAGCGACCGGGGCGCCGACCTGGTCGACCTGCTGGTGGCCGACGACGGGGTGGTGGCGACCGCCCGCGCCGTCGCCGAGTCGATCGGGATCAGGACGACCGGCCACCGGGACCACCACGGGTGCGTCCTCGGCCGGACGAAGGGTGGGACCGCCGACTGGGGTCACCGGAGCACCCGGCTGGCGATCCTGGGTCGGGTCCGCGCGCGCCTCGCGGTCGCCACCGCCGACGAGTACGCCGCCGTCCGCACCGCCCTGACCCCGTACCGGGAGGGCGACCTGGCCACCCGGGTGGTCACCTCCTTCCTGCTGCCCACCGAGGCCGGCTGGGTGGCCGAGGACCTCCCCGCCGTCGACCGCAGCGGCGACCATTTCCTCGCCGAGCTGATGATGTTCTCGGCCGGCACCGCCGAGGACTTCGCCCGCATGGTCGACCACGTCGCCCTCTACTCCGTCATGTACAACCCGGCCGCGGTCCTCACCGCCGCCGCCACCATCGGCCCGTCGATGGCGCCGCTGCTGGCGGACTGGTTCGACCACGAGCACGTCGGCGCGGCCGGGCAGCAGCGGATGGTCTCGCTGCTCTCCGCCTTCCCCACCGACGAGGCGATGCGGCTGCTGCTCGACCGCCTCGACCAGAAGTACGTCCAGGCCGGCGTGCTGGACATGCTCCGCCGCTTCCCGGTGCGCGGGGTGCGCCTGCTCGCCGGGGCGGCGCAGGGACGCACCGGCGCCGCCCGGGACGCCGCCGCGCTGCTGCGCGGTCACGTGCTCACCAACCCGGCCGCCGTCGCCGCCGCGCTGCCGCTGCTGGACGCGGCCGACCGGGAGCGGGTCGAGCGGATCGGCGCCGAGCAGGGCACCGTCACCCCGGCCGACCCGGACCGGCTGCCGCCGGTGCTGGTCAGCCCGCCCTGGCTGGCTCAGCGGCACCGCGCGGCGCCGCCCGTGGTGCCGGGACTGGTCCGGCCGGACGAGACCGCGATCGTCTGGGCGCCCGGCGAGCGGGAGCAGTGGGCGACCACCGACTCGTACCACCTGTCGTGGTGGCGCCGGGGCGAGGACCTCAGCGACATGTCCCCGCAGATCGCCTCCGGGCGCTACCGCGACGCCGACGGCATCGCGTTCTTCACCCGGGCCCCCGAGGAGGTGGCCCGGCCGCTGGCCCGGTCGTGGCGGCCGAGGGACACCTGGGACACCGGCTCGTGGATGCGGCGCGCGGTCGGGCGGCTGGAGCTGGACGTCCTGCCCGCCGCCCTGCACGTCGCGCGGAGCACCCCGCAGACCGCCGCCGACGTGCTGCTGCCGTACGTCGGGGGTGAGGTCGCCGACCTGATGGCCGACTGGCTCGACCGGCTCAAGTCGGCCCGTCCGGCCGCGCGGGCCTGGTTCCGCCGACACCCCGCCGCCGCCGCGCGGGCGCTGCTGCCCACGGCGCTCGGGCCGGCCGGGCCGCGCCGGCGGGCCGCCGAGCGGGCGCTGCGGATGGTCGCGGCCGAGCACCGCGGCCTGGTGCTGGACGCCGCCCGGGAGTACGGCGAGCCGGCCGTGGCCGGCACCGTCGCGCTGCTCGACGTGGACCCGCTGGAGCAGCTGCCCGCCCGGATCCCGGCCCTGCCGCAGTGGCTCGACCCGGTGGTGCTGCCGCCGGTGCTGCTGCGCGACCGGTCCGCGGCGCTGCCCGCCGACGCGCTGCGGCACCTCTGCACCATGCTGGCCATCTCCAAGCCCGGCGAGGTCTACCCGGGCGTCGACCTGGTCCGCGACGCCTGCGACCCGACGTCGCTGGCCGAGTTCGGCTGGGGCCTCTTCGAGCGTTGGCAGGCCGCCGGCGCCCCGTCCAAGGAGGGCTGGGTGCTGCCGGCGCTCGGGTGGATCGGCGACGACACCACCGCCCGTCGGCTCGCCCCGGTGATCCGGGCCTGGCCCGGCGAGGGTGGGCACGCCCGGGCGGTCACCGGGCTGGAGGTGCTCGCCGCGATCGGCACCGACGTGGCGCTGATGCACCTCTGGGGCATCTCGCAGAAGGTCAAGTTCCGCGGGCTGCGGGAGCGGGCCGCGCAGAAGGTCGCCGAGGTCGCCACCGACCTCGGCCTCGACGCCGAGCAGCTCGGCGACCGGCTGGTCCCCGACCTCGGGCTGGACGCCGACGGCAGCCTGGTCCTCGACTACGGCCCGCGGCGGTTCACCGTCGGCTTCGACGAACAGCTCAAGCCGTACGTGGTGGACGGTGCCGGAACGCGGCGCAAGGAGCTGCCCAAGCCGGGTGCCCGGGACGACCAGACGCTGGCGCCGGCGGCGTACCAGCGCTTCGGCGGGCTGAAGAAGGACGTGCGCACCCTCGCCGCCGACCAGATCCGCCGGTTCGAGGCCGCCATGGTCGCCCAGCGCCGCTGGTCGGCGGCCGACTTCCGGCGGCACTTCCTGGAGCACCCGCTGCTCTGGCACGTCGTCCGGCGGCTGGTGTGGGCGACCTATGACGACGCCGGCGCGGTGGGCACCGCGTTCCGGGTCGCCGAGGACCGCAGCCTGGCCGACGTCGAGGACGAGGCGTACGCGCTGCCGGACGAGGCGGTGATCGGCATCGCCCACCCGCTGCACCTGGGCGGCGGGCTGCCCGCCTGGGCCGAGCTCTTCGCCGACTACGAGATCCTCCAGCCCTTCGCCCAGCTCGGCCGCGAGGTGCACCGGCTCGACCCGGCCGAGCGGGACGAGCGGCAGCTGAAGCGGTACGTCGGGCTCAGCGTCCCGGCCGGTCGGCTGCTCGGCCTGGAGCGGCGCGGCTGGCGCCGCGGCCGGCCGCAGGACGCCGGCGTCCAGTCCTGGCTGGAGCGGGAGCTGCCCGGCAACCGGGCGGTGGTGGTGAACATCGAACCGGGCATCGCGGTCGGTGTGGTCGA
Organism: Micromonospora psammae; assembly: GCF_036902725.1. Classification (NCBI taxonomy): domain Bacteria; kingdom Bacillati; phylum Actinomycetota; class Actinomycetes; order Micromonosporales; family Micromonosporaceae; genus Micromonospora; species Micromonospora psammae. Next base: position 79,746 of record NZ_JBAKHM010000006.1, read on the forward strand.
CATGTTCCCCGACCAGAACATCGAGGAGATCTGGCTCAACGATCGTCCCGAGGGCGCCTGGCTCCCGCGCGAGGGTCGGCTGCGCTTCGGCGACCTCGACGAGGTCACCGCCTCCGAGGTGCTGCGCGACCTCGCGGAGGTGGTCCGGTGACCACCACCGACCCGACGGCCGAGCGGGCCCAGCGCCCCCCGGCCGAGCTGCGGTACGCCGACGAGCTGGCGAAGCTGCGCGCCGACGACGCCGACCCGCGCCCGCCCGGCTGGGCGCTGAGCCTGCGGGCGGCCCGACGGTTCATCCTGGGCGACCCGGCGGCCGGCGTCAGTCGCAAGTTCGTCGGCGACCCGTCGCTGATCGACCGCGCGCTGGTCGCCCTCGCCACCAGCCGCGGGCTGATGCTGGTCGGCGAGCCCGGCACCGCCAAGTCGCTGCTGTCGGAGCTGCTGGCCGCCGCGGTCAGCGGGGACTCGACGCTGACCATCCAGGGCGGCGCGGCCACCACCGAGGACCAGATCCGTTACTCGTGGAACTACGCCCTGCTGGTGGCGGACGGCCCGTCGCCGCGGGCGCTGGTGCCGGCGCCGCTGCTGCGCGGCATGGCACAGGGCCGGGTGGTCCGCTTCGAGGAGATCACCCGCTGTCCCCTCGAGGTGCAGGACTGCCTGCTCTCCCCGCTGTCGGACCGGGTCCTCGCCGTGCCGGAGCTGCCCGGGCCGGACGCGATGGTCTTCGCCCGGGAGGGCTTCAACGTGATCGCCACCGCGAACACCCGGGACCGGGGCGTCAACGAGATGAGCGCCGCGCTGAAGCGACGGTTCAACTTCGAGACCGTCTTTCCGATCCCGGACCTCTCCACCGAACTGGACCTGGTCGAGGCCGAGGCGGCCGTGCTGCTCCAGCGCTCCGGGGTGGCCGTGCCGCCCCGGCGCGACGTGCTGGAGGTGCTGGTCACCACGTTCCGCGAGCTGCGCACCGGGCTCACCGAGCGGGGCGAGGCGATGGAGCGGCTCTCGGCGGTGATGAGCACCGCCGAGGCCGTCTCGGTCGCCCACGCGGTCGGGCTGCGCGGCTGGTTCCTGCGCGGCGAGGCCGGCGACGCCGCCGACGTGGTCGCCTGCCTGGCCGGCACCGCGGCCAAGGACGACCCGGAGGACCTGGCCCGGCTGCGCCGCTACCTGGAGCAGCGGGTTTCCCGGCGCAGGGGTGCGCAGTGGCAGGCGTTGCACGACGCCCGGCACCTGCTGCCCGGCTGATGGCGACCAGTGATCCGGACGGCGTCACGTTCCTCGGGGTCCGCCACCACAGCCCGGCCTGCGCCCGGCTGGTGGCGGCCACCATCGCGGCGCTGCGCCCGGCGTACGTCCTGGTGGAGGGGCCGGTCGACCTCAACGACCGGCTGGACGAGCTGCTGCTCGGCCACGAACTGCCGATCGCCGTGTTCACCGCGTACCGGGACTCGGGGCGGCGGCACGCCTCGTGGAGCCCGTTCTGCGGGTACTCCCCGGAGTGGGTGGCGCTGACCGAGGGACGGGCCGCCGGGGCGGAGGTCCGCTTCATCGACCTGCCCGCCTGGCATCCGGCCTTCGCCCGGCGGGCCAACCGGTACGCCGACGCCGACCAGCGGTACGCCGACGCGGTGGCCCGGCTCTGCGCCACCCTGGCGGTGGACAACGTGGACGCCCTCTGGGACCACCTGTTCGAGATCGGGTCGGACGACGGGCTCGCCGAGCGGCTGGCCACCTACTTCGACCTGCTGCGTGGGGAGTCCGAGGCGGGGGAGGACGACGCGGCGCGGGAGGCGTACATGGCGCGCTGGGTGCGCGCGGCCCGGTCCCGGGCCGGCGGTCGCCCGGTGCTGGTGGTCACCGGCGGTTTCCACCGGCCGGCGCTGATCCGGCTGGTCGACGCCGCCCCGCCCGCCGGGTCCGCCGCCGGGGCGGATGTCGACGACGCCGGCTGGCCCGCGGTGCCCGCGCCGGACCCGGGCGCGGTGGCCAGCAGCTACCTGGTGCCGTACTCCTTCAAGCGGCTGGACGCCTTCGACGGCTACCAGTCCGGCATGCCCTCGCCCGCGTACTACCAGCGGCTCTGGGAGGACGGCCCGGAGCGGGCCGCCGACGCCCTGGTCGAGACGGTCGCCACCCGGCTGCGGGCCCGCCGGCAGCCGGTCTCCACCGCCGACCTGGTCGCCGCCCGGACCATGGCCGGCGGCCTGGCCCGGCTGCGTGGACACGCCCACCCGGCCCGCGTCGACGTGCTCGACGGCCTGGTGTCCGCCCTGGTCTCCGACGCGCTCGACGAGCCGCTGCCGTGGACCGCCCGGGGGCGGCTCGCCGCCGGCACCCACCCGGCGGTGGTGGAGATGGTGGCCGCGCTCAGCGGCCGGCGGACCGGTCGGCTGCACCCGGACACCCCGCTGCCGCCCCTGGTGCGCGACGTCGAGGTCGAGCTGCGTCGGCACGGGGTCGACCTCTCCGCCGACCTCGACCTCGACCTCACCGACCCGGCCGACCTGGACCGCAGCCGGCTGCTGCACCGGCTCCGGCTGCTCGGCGTCGCCGGCCACGTCCGTGAGCGCGGCCCGCGGGTCGGCGCGGACGTGGTGCTCAGCGAACACTGGTCGGCCCGACCCGCGCCGGACCGGCTGTCCGAGCTGATTGAGGCCGGCGGGTACGGCCCGACCGTCCTCGACGCGGTCACCGCCCGGGTCGAGGAGCGGATCAGCCTGGTCGCCGGGGACGTCGACGCCCTCGCCGTGCTGCTCTTCGACACCGCGCTCGGCGGCCTGCGAGCGCACTCGACGCGGGCGCTCGCGGCCATCGCCGAGGCCGTCGGCGCGGTCACCGAGCTGCGCGCGCTGGGTCGGGCGCTGGCCGTGGCGCTCGGCCTCTGGCGGCACGACCGGCTGCTCGGCAGCGCCGGCGCCGCGCCGCTCGGGGCGGTCGTCACCGCCGCCGTCGACCGGGCGCTCTGGCTGGCCGAGGGGGTGCACGGGGCCACCGCCCCCGCCGATCCCGGCCGGCTGGCGGCGCTGGTCGCGGTCCGCGACGCCCTGCGGTACGCCGGCCCGACACTCGGCATCGACGCCGCGCCGGCGCTGGCCGTGGCCGCCCGGATCGCGGCCGACCCGACCGCCCCGCCGGACCTGCGCGGCGCCGCCCTGGGCCTGCGCTGGTCGCTCGGCGCCGGGGGCGACGCGGCCCGGGCGGTCCGGGCCGTCGCCGCCCCGACGGTGCTCGGCGACTGGCTCGCCGGCCTGTTCGCGCTGGCCCGTGAGGAGGTCGTCGACGGCGACCGGGCGCTGCTCGCGGTGCTCGACGGCCTGCTCGCCGCGATGTCCCCGCACGACTTCCTGGTGGCGCTGCCCGCGCTGCGGCAGGCGTTCGGCTGGTTCCCGCCCCGCGAGCGGGAGGCCGTCGCCCGGCACGTGATCGACCTGCGTGGGGCGGCCGACCCGGCCCGTACGCTGCTGCGCCTCGACGCCGACCCGCTGCTCGTCGCCCGGGCCCGGGCGCTGGACGCCCGGGTCGACGCCCTACTCGCCCGGGAGGGTCTGCTCTCCGACGGGCCCGACCCGCACGGAGGCCCGTGATGACCGACCCCGCACTGGAACGGTGGCGGCTGGTGCTCGGCGAGCCCGCCCAGGCCAGCCTCGGCGCGCTCGGCGAGGCCGCCGCGGGCCGGGACGCCGCCCTCGACTGGCTCTACGGACGCGACGAGGAACTCGACCGGCGGGACGTGCGCCGCGGCGGCAGCGGCCCGTCGCTGCTGACCACGGTCGACTGGCTGGACCAGATCACCCGGCTCTTCCCGCGGGAGACGGTGGAACGGCTGGAACGTGACGCCGTCGAGCGCTACGAGATCCACGACGTGGTGACCGATCCGCAGGTGCTGGCCCGGGTCGAGCCCAGCGCGACCCTGCTGCGGGCGGTGCTGCGCACGAAGCACCTGATGAACCCGGAGGTGCTGCGGCTGGCCCGGCGGATCGTCGAGACCGTGGTCCGGCAGCTGATGGAGCGGATGGCCACCGAGGTGCGGCAGTCCTTCTCCGGCGCCCGGGCCCGCCGGCCCAGCCGGTTCCGGCAGGCCCGCAACTTCGACGTGCGGCGCACCATCCGCGCCAACCTGGCGCACTGGCGCCCGGACGAGCGGCGGTTGCACGTGCGTACCCCGCACTTCTTCTCCCGCACCCGCCGCCACCTGGACCGGTGGCAGGTGATCCTGCTGGTCGACCAGTCCGGGTCGATGGTCGGCTCGGTCATCCACGCCGCCGTCACCGCCGCCTGCCTGTGGGGGCTGCCCGGCGTCCGCACCCACCTGGTCGCCTTCGACACCGAGGTGGTCGACCTCACCGCCGACGTGGACGACCCGGTCGAGCTGCTGCTGAAGGTGCAGCTCGGCGGCGGCACCGACATCGCCCGCGCGGTGGCGTACGGGGCGCAGCTGATCGAGAACCCGCGCCGGGCCATCGTCGTGCTGATCACCGACTTCTACGAGGGCGGCAGCGAGGCGCGGCTGGTCCGGACCGTCAAGCAGCTGGTCGAGCAGGGCACCCACGTGCTCGGCCTGGCCGCGCTGGACGAGGAGGCCAACCCGGCGTACGACCGGGCGATGGCGCAGCGGCTGGCCGACGTCGGGGCCGGGGTCGGCGCGATGACCCCGGGCGAGCTGGCCGCCTTCGTCGCCGAGCGGGTGAGCCGGTGACCGGGCGGCCCGAGGGGGCGACGGTGGTCCGTGCCGATCTGCTGGCGCTCACCCCGGAGGTGCTCGCCACCCTCGCCAACCGGGGCCTGGTGAAGCGGGCCGGCAGGGCGGTGGACGGGGGCGAGGCACCCGCGCTGCGCACCGACGACGGCGGCACCGTGTACGCCGAGCACCCCGACGGCGTCCGCAGCAGCCTGCCGCCGGCCGGCGGCCTCGGCGCGGGCAGCTGCTCCTGCGGCGCGCCCGGCATCTGCCGCCACCTGCTCGTCCTCGTCCTCGCCTACCAGAGGACCATCGGTGCGGCCGCACCGGCGGCACCGGGCGCGCCCGTCGGGCCCGGCGTCTCCGGTCCCGTGGCCGGCCCGGGCGGGCCCGGCACCCCGGTCCCCACGGCGGAGGCGGCGGGGCCGGCGGGCCGGTTCGAGACCTGGTCGCCGGGGGAGGTCACCGACGAGGAGCTCGCCGAGGCGGTCGGCGACTCCGCGCTCGCCGCCGCCCGCCGCCGGCACCGGCGCGGGTACGTCGCCCGGGTCCGGCGGCCCACCGCGGAGGACCCGGTGCCGCAGGTGGAGCTCCCCACCGGCACGGTCCGGTTCCTGGTGCCGCACCAGATCGCCTTCGCCCACGCCGACGCCGCCGACGGCGGCCCGGAGTCGGTCGCGCTGGCGGTCTGGGCGTACCGGGCGGCGGACCGGGACCGGCCCGGCGGGTGGGAGGCCCAGGTCCGGGTCGGCGGCGGGACGGCCGAGGTGGACCTCGCGGCGCTCGACCGGGCGGTCGCGCTGGCCGGGGAGGTGCTGCTCGCCGGGGCGGTGCACACCGGTGCCGGCCTGGCGGCGCCCCTCGCCACCGCCCGGCGCGACCTGGACGCCGCGGGGCTGCGCTGGCCGCTGCTCGCCCTGGACGAGCTGGCGGCGCAGCTCGACGCGTACGCCGCCCGCAGCGCCCGCTACCGGCCGGCCCAGCTGGCCGAGGTGCTCGCGGAGCTGCCCGCCCGGCGGCGCGCGGTGGTGAACCGGGGCGCCAGCCCGGTCGAGCGGGTGCTCGGCACCGACGAGCCCGCCGAGACGCCGCTGCGCAGACAGCGGCTCACCGGGCTCGGCGCGCGGGTGCGCGAGTCGGCCGACGAGTTCGGCGTCGAGGTCTTCCTCGCCCAGCCGGCCGGGGCGGGCGTGCTCGTGCTACGCCGGGACTGGCCGCGCGCCGACGTCGGGCGGGTCACCGGCCACGACCTCGCCGGCCGTCGGGTCGCCGGCACCACCGTCCGCGCTCTGGCCGGCGGCAACGTGGTCACCGAGTCCGCGGTGCGGGGCCCCTCGGGGCGGATCCGGTTCGCCGCCGGCCGGATCGCCCGGACCACCGTCTCGCCGGGGGCCGGCTCGTGGGGCGAGCTGCCACCGGGCGTGCTGGTCCGGGACCTCGCCGCGCTCGGCGCGGCCCTGGCCGAGTTGCCGCCCCGACCGCTGCGCCCGCGGGCGGACGCCGAGTCGGTGCGGGTGGTGGAGATCGCCGAGGTACGCGCCGTCGGGTACGCCGCGGGCGAGCAGCGCCTCGACGCGGTGGTCGCCGACCCGTCCGGCGGCACCGCGACCGTCTCGGCGGCGCACCGCTCGGTCTGTCCGGCCGCGCTGGACACCCTCGCCGCCGCCCTGACCGGCGCACACGGCACCCCCCGGTACGTCAGCGGCGCCGTCCGGCGGGGTCCCGGTGGGCTGGTCATCGAGCCCTTCGCCGTGGTGGCCGAGCAGACGGTGGTCGTACCCGATCTCGCCGCCGGGACCGGCGACGGCGCGCTGGCCGGCGCGGACACCGAGCCGCCGGACCCGGTGGACGCCGCGCTGCGCGAGGGGCTGGGACTGCTCGCGCAGGCCGCGCACGCGGGGCTGCGGCACCTGCCGGGCGGGTTTCCCGACCGGCTGCGCGCGTCCGGCGCGGCGCTGGCCACGGCCGGGCTGGACCGGTGCGGGGCGGCGCTGCGCGTGCTGGCCGGGACGCTCGGTCCCGCGCCGGGCGACGCGGCGGTCCGCGCCTGGGTGGACGCGCAACTGCGGCTGCTGGTCGCCGCGGAGTCCGGGTGAGCGGCCGCCGCGGGGCGACCACGGCGTGTGCCCAGCCGGACGGCGAGTCGCTACCCTGCGTCCATGAACGGCGGGCAGGACGGGGAACAGTTGGCGGCGTCGCTCGGGCGCGCTCTCGCGGGGCTGACCTTCGTCGACCTGACCACCGACGCGGTGACGGCGCGGATCATCGAGTCCGTGCTCGCCTGGGCGGGCGACCAGGGCTGGCGGGTCTACCGCCGGGCCCCGAGCGTGGTGCCGTTGCCGCCGCCGCTGGCCCACCAGCATTCGGTGCTGGATGTGGCGTGTGCCCGACCGGACGGGCCGCCCGTGGTCATCGAGGTCGACCACACCGACCGGCGGCGCACCTGGGACAAGCTGGCGGCGGAGGCGGCGGCCGGCCGCGTCGCGATCTGGGTGCGCTGGGGACCGGGCCGCTTCGGCGTACCGCCCGCGCCGATCCATCAGGTCACCTGCGAGGTCTCCCGGCGCGCCGGGCCGGCCGGGGCGGGCCGGCTGCACAGCCGGGCACCGGGCGGCGGCCTGCCGCCGCCCGCGCACTCCGAGCGGGGCGCCGGCAGCACGGCCGTGCTGCTGCCGCTGCCGTCGTTGGACGACCAGACGCCCTGACCCACCCCGTCCGTCGCCGCGCTCACCGGGCGCGCTCGGCACGGTTCGCGGCGGGTGGCGGTATGCCGAGCCGCGGACACCGCCACCCGCCGCGAACGGAGTGGATCAGGCGGCGGCCTACTCGAAGCGCGCCGGGTCCCCGGCGCCCCGACGGACGATCTCCGGTTCGTCCTGCGAGAAGTCGATCACCGTGGTCGGCAGGGTGCCGCACTCGCCGGAGTCGATCACGGCGTCGACCACGTGGTCGAGCCGCTCCTTGATCTCCCAGCCCTGGGTCATCGGCTCGGCCTCGTCGGGCAGCAGCAGGGTGCTCGACACCAGCGGCTCGCCCAGCTCGCTCAGCAACGCCTGGGCCACGGTGTGGTCGGGGATGCGGACCCCCACCGTCTTCTTCTTCGGGTGCAGCAGCCGGCGCGGCACCTCCTTCGTCGCCGGCAGAATGAAGGTGTAGCTGCCCGGGGTCGCCGCCTTCAGTGACCGGAACAGGGCGTTGTTGATCTGGACGAACTGGCCGAGCTGCGCGAAGTCCCGGCACACCAGGGTGAAGTGGTGCCGGCTGTCGAGCTGGCGGATCTCCCGGATCCGGTCGATGCCGTCCCGGTTGCCCATCCGGCAGCCCAGCGCGAAGCACGAGTCCGTCGGGTAGGCGATCAGCCCGTCGGAGCGGACGAGGTCGACCACCCGGCTGATCGTCCGCGGTTGCGGGTTGTCCGGGTGCACGTCGAAGTACGTCGCCATGGCGGAAGCTTAGAAGCGGCGTCGCCGGTGCGCGGCATCGGTGGCCACCCCGGCTGTCGTGGCGTCCCGGTGAGCCGGGCGCGCGCGGTGGCGGTGGCCGCTACGGTGTGAGGCGTGGCGACGACGGCGGCGGAGGAGATCCGGGTCGGGGAGCGGCTGGTCCGGGTCTCCAGCCCGGACAAGCCCTACTTCCCGGAGCGGGGCCTGACCAAGCTGGACGTGGTGCGCTACTTCCTCTCCGTCGGCGACGGCATCCTGCGCGCGTTGCGCGACCGGCCGACCATGCTGGAACGCTGGCCGCGCGGTGTCTTCGAGGGTGCGAAGATCGGCACCCGGCAGGACAACCGGGGTGACGCGTTCTACCAGAAGCGGTTGCCCGCCGGCGCCCCCGACTGGGTGCGCACCGCGCACATCACCTTCCCCAGCGGGCGGACCGCCGACGAGGTCGCGCCGAGCGAGCTGGCGGTGGTGGCCTGGGCGGCCAACCTGGGCACCCTGCGGTTCCACCCCTGGCCGGTCTCGGCCGCCGACGTGGAACGCCCCGACCAGCTCCGCATCGACCTGGACCCGATGCCGGGCGTCGGCTTCGACCAGGTGGTGCCGGTGGCCCACGAGGTGCGCGCCTTCCTCGACGAACTGGGGCTGGTCGGCTACCCGAAGACCACCGGTGGGCGCGGCCTGCACGTCTACCTCTCGATCGAGCCGCGGTGGAGCTTCGGCGAGTGCCGGCGGGCGGTGCTCGCGCTGGGCCGCCAGATGCAGCGCCGCCGCCCCGACCTGGTCACCACCACCTGGTGGCGGGAGCAGCGGGACCGGCCGGTCTTCGTCGACTACAACCAGATGGCCCGCGACCACACCATGACCTCGGCGTACTCGATCCGGCCGACGCCCGCGGCGTTGGTCTCCGCGCCGCTGGAGTGGTCGGAGCTGGACGACGCGCGGCCCGAGGACTTCGACGTGGTGAGCATGCCGGCCCGGTTCGCCGAACGCGGCGATCCGCACGCCGGGCTGGACGAACGGCGGTTCTCGCTGCAGCCGCTGCTGGAGCTGGCCGACCGCGAGGGGCTGGAAGCCCCGCCGGAGCGCTGACGGCTACTCCCAGGGGCTCCGCGAGCCGTCGAACTCCTCGAAGACCAGCCAGGTCCGGGTGGAGAGCACCCCGGCGATGCTCTGCACCCGGTTGAGCACCACGTCCCGCAGGGTGGCGTTGTCCGGCGCGCGGACCAGGGCGAGCACGTCGTGCTCCCCGCTGAGCAGCGCGACGTGCTCGATGTAGCGCACCCGGGCCAGCTCCGCCGAGACCTCCCGCCAGGTGTTCTGCTCGATGGTCAGGGAGATGTACGCCGAGGTGCCCAGCCCGGCCGGCTCCGGCGCGACCTGCGCCCGGAAGCCGGTGATCACGCCGTCGCGCAGCAGCCGTTCCACCCGGGCGTACGCGTTGGTACGGGAGACGTGCACCCGTTCGGCGAGGGTGCGGATGGAGATGCGGCCGTCGCGGACCAGTTCGCCGAGGATCCGCCGGTCGACCTCGTCGAGGGGACCGGCCGAACGTCCCGCCGCTCCCGCCGCGTCCTGTCCCCGGGGGGTCTCCTGGCTCACATCGGCCTCCACGCGGTGCCATTCGTCCCACGTTCGCCGTGGATCTTGAGTCAATCATCCGACAGCACGAGCATAGGGGCACCACACGTCCAGGAGGTCCCCGCCGTGACGACCACACCCAAGGCGGTCCGCAGGGCATCCCCGCGCACCCGCCGGCCGGCCACCCCGGCCCCGCCCGACCCGTCCGCCGGGCTGCTCCCGCAGACCGAGCCGGTCCGACTGCTCGACCCGACCGGCGCCCCGCTGCCGCCCCGCGACGACTACCCCGAGCCGCCCGTCGAGGCGCTGCGCGAGATGTACCGGCGGATGGTGGTCGGGCGCCGCTTCGACACCCAGGCCACCGCGCTGACCAAGCAGGGCCGGCTCGCCGTCTACCCGTCCTCGCGCGGCCAGGAGGCCTGCCAGGTCGGTGCCGTCCTCGCCCTGCGCGACGACGACTGGGTCTTCCCCACCTACCGCGAGTCGATGGCGTTGACCGCCCGGGGGCTCGACCCGGTCGAGGTGCTCACCCTGCTGCGCGGCGACTGGCACTGCGGCTACGACCCGACCCAGGTGCGCACCGCGCCGCAGTGCACCCCGCTGGCCACCCAGTGCGTGCACGCCGCCGGCCTCGCCTACGGCGAGTCCTACCAGGGGCGGGACACCGTCGCGCTGGCCTTCATCGGCGACGGCGCCACCAGCGAGGGCGACTTCCACGAGGGGGTCAACTTCGCCGCCGTGTTCAAGGCCCCGGTCGTCTACTTCGTGCAGAACAACAAGTACGCGATCAGCGTCCCGCTGTCCCGGCAGACCGCCGCGCCGAGCCTGGCGTACAAGGGGGTCGGCTACGGGGTGCCCAGCGAGCAGGTCGACGGCAACGACCCGGTCGCCGTCCTCGCCGTGCTCACCCGCGCGGTCGCGCACGCCCGCGCCGGCAAGGGCCCCTACCTGGTGGAGGCGCACACCTACCGGATGGAGGCGCACACCAACGCCGACGACGCCACCCGCTACCGGGGCGCCGACGAGGTCGAGGCGTGGCGCGACCGCGACCCGGTGGCCCGGCTGGAGACGTACCTGCGGGCCCGCGGCGTGCTCGACGACGCGGCGGTGGCCGCGATCGCCGAGGAGGCCGAGGCGTACGCCGCCGACCTGCGCGAGCGGATGAACGCGCAGCCCACCGTCGACCCGCTCAGCCTCTTCGAGCACGTCTACGCGGAGCCGACCCCGCAGCTGGTCGAGCAGCGTGAGCAGGTCCGCGCCGAGCTGGCCGCCGACCGCGACGCGGAGGGGGACGCCTGATGGCCACCATGACCATGGCGAAGGCGCTCAACGCCGCGCTCGCCGACGCGATGCTCGACGACGAGCGGGTGCTCGTCTTCGGCGAGGACGTCGGGCAGCTCGGCGGCGTCTTCCGGATCACCGACGGGCTCCAGGCCCGGTTCGGCGACAAGCGCTGCTTCGACACCCCGCTCGCCGAGGCCGGCATCGTCGGCTTCGCCGTCGGGCTGGCCATGTCCGGGCTGCGCCCGGTGGTCGAGATGCAGTTCGACGCGTTCGCGTACCCGGCCTTCGAGCAGATCGCCTCGCACGTGGCGAAGCTCCGTAACCGCACCCGGGGCGCGCTCAGCGTACCGATCGTCATCCGGGTGCCCTACGCCGGCGGCATCGGCGGGGTCGAGCACCACTGCGACTCGTCGGAGGCGTACTACGCGCACACCCCCGGGCTGAAGGTGGTCACCCCGGCCACCGTGGAGGACGCGTACTCGCTGCTGCGCGAGGCGATCGCCGACCCCGACCCGGTGGTCTTCCTGGAGCCGAAGAAGCTCTACTTCTCCAGCGCCGAGGCGGAGCTGCCCGCGGCCACCGCGCCGTTCGGCCGGGCGGTCGTGCGCCGGCCCGGTCGCGACGCCACCCTGGTCGCGTACGGCCCGGCGGTGCCGGTCGCCCTCGAGGCCGCCGAGGCCGCCCGCGAGGAGGGCTGGGACCTGGAGGTGGTGGACGTGCGCACCATCGTGCCGTTCGACGACGAGACCGTCGCCGCCTCGGTCCGGCGGACCGGCCGGTGTGTGGTGATCCAGGAGGCGCAGGGCTTCGCCGGGGTGGGGGCGGAGATCGCCGCCCGGGTGCAGGAGCGCTGCTTCCACGCCCTGCACGCGCCGGTGCTGCGGGTGTCCGGCCTGGACATCCCGTATCCGCCGCCGATGCTGGAACACACCCACCTGCCCTCGGTGGACCGGGTGCTGGACACCGTGGCCCGCCTCCAGTGGGACGACCAGCCCGACTCTCGCTGGCTGTCCCAGGGCAGCGCCGCATGACCACCGTCGACCGGACGCAGGTCTTCCTCCTGCCCGACCTGGGCGAGGGGCTGAGCGAGGCCGAGATCGTCGAGTGGCGGGTCGCCGTCGGCGACGTGGTCACGGTGGACCAGAGCGTGGTGGAGGTGGAGACCGCCAAGGCCGTCGTCGACGTGCCCTGCCCGTACGCGGGTCGGGTCGTCGCCCTGCACGGCGCGGCCGGTGAGGTCCGCCCGGTCGGCCAGCCGCTGATCACCATCGCGCCGCTGGACGGCGGCGACGAGCCCGCCGCGCACGCCACCTACCGCGAGGAGGAGCGGGCCGGCTCCGGCAACGTCCTGATCGGGTACGGCACGGGTCACGGCGGCGCCGGCCGGCGGCGGCGCCGGCCCCGGCTGGCCCTCGCCCCCGAATCCGGCGGTACGCCGAGCCCGGCCGCTGCCGGGGGGACCGCCCCGCTGGTCATCTCGCCGATCGTCCGCCGGTTGGCGAAGGAACACGGCGTGGACCTGGCGACGCTGCGCGGCACCGGCCCCGGTGGCGTGGTCCGGCGGGCGGACGTCGAGGCCGCCCGGACCACCGCCCCCGCGACCCGGCTCGCCGCCGTGCCGGACCAGCCGGCCGCGCACGTCGGCCTCGCTCCCGTCGGCGACGGCGACGTGGTCATCCCGCTCACCGGCATCCGCAAGGTGATCGCCGACAAGCTCTCCCGCAGCCGGCGGGAGATCCCCGAGGTGACCATCTGGGTGGACGTGGACGCCACCGGTCTGCTGGAGACCCGCCGCGCGATCAACGCCGCCACCCCGGACGAGCCGGTGAGCATCCTGGCCCTGCTGGCCCGGATCTGCCTCAGCGGGCTACGGAAGTTCCCGCAGCTCAACGCCCACGTGGACACCGAGGGTCAGCGGATCGTCCAGTCCGCCGGGGTGCACCTGGGCATCGCCGCCCAGACCGACCGGGGCCTGATCGTCCCGGTGCTGCGCGACGCCCAGCGGCTCACCACCCGTGAGCTGGCCGCCGCGCTGGTGGAGACCACCACCGCCGCACGGGCGGGCACCCTGCCGCCGGCGCGGCTCACCGGCGGCACGTTCACGCTCAACAACTACGGCGTGTTCGGGGTGGACGGCTCCACCCCGATCATCAACCACCCGGAGGCGGCGCTGCTCGGGGTGGGCCGGATCGTGGACAAGCCCTGGGTGGTCGACGGGCAGTTGGCCGTGCGCAAGGTGACCCAGCTCAGCCTCACCTTCGACCACCGGGTCTGCGACGGTGGCGTGGCGGGCGGCTTCCTGCGGCACGTCGCCGACTGCGTCGAGCAGCCGGCGCTGCTGGTCGCCAACGTCTGAGCGGCACATTCGGCGGAGCCGGCCGGACCGGCCGGCTCCGCCGCTTCAGCGCGTGCTGTCCGGTTCGGGCGTCTCCCGACCCGGCTGTCGGGGTGGGCGGGGGAGGTGTTCTCCGCTCGGTCGGCCGGGAATCCGGCGGCGGGGAAACGACCGGACCGCCGGTAGGAGCGACCCTGGGCTGGGACTGACCGGTCCGAGTCGGGACGGCGGGACGCGGACCACCCAGCGCCCCCGATTCCGGGACGGGCGGGCCGGGTAATCGCGTCCAGCACACCGGCGACCAAAAGCCCGACCGTTTCCGAGTATTTCCCGCGAAAGTGCGCCACGGGCCCAGAAGCGCCGTACAGAATGTGGCCAAGGGGAATTGAAACGGGGGGGGCGGAATATGGATGTGAGGCGGCGACTGACGCTATTGGCGGTGACCATCGCAGCCACGCCGTTGATCCTCGGCGGGTGCACCGCGGACCGGAAGGAGGCCGCCGGTGAGGCGCCGGGCAGGGTCGTGGACCCCGCGGTCGCGCTGACCCCCGCCGACCGGACGAGGGACGTCCCGATCAGCGCGGAGGTCGGGACGAGCGTGAGCCACGGGAGGGTCACCGGCGTCAAGCTCACCGACGACAAGGGCAAGCAGGTCTCGGGGGAGCCGCGCGAGGACGGGTCGAGCTGGGTGCCGAGCACCCCGCTGGAGAACGGTCGGACCTACACCGCGGAGGTGACCGCCACCGGGAAGAAGGGGCGGACCACAGTCGGGCGGACGACCTTCACCACGTCGCCCAAATCGACCAGACAGGCGATACAGAGCACGTTGTATTTCGCCGGGAATCAGACGTACGGCACCGCGATCCCGGTGACGGTCGCATTCGATCCGCCCATTCCCAAAGAGGCCCGGGCGGTGGTGCAACGGCGGTTGTTCGTGAAGACCGACCCGCCGCAGCCGGGTACCTGGTCATGGGTGGCCGACGGCAAGCAGGTCGAATACCGGGCGCCGGATTTCTGGAAGCCCGGCACGAAGATCAGCGTGCGGTCGGGACTGGCGGGGCTCCCGATCGGCAAGGAGTTCATCGGTGACGACGACCGCCGGTCCACCTCGAAGATCGGCCGGCAGGTGGCCCTCGAGATCGACAACGCCACGAAGCAGATGTCGGTCTTCCAGGACCACAAGCTGCTCCGCAAGATCCCGGTGAGTCTCGGCAAGCCGAGCACCCCGACCTCGAGCGGCAAGATGGTGATCATGGAGAAGCACGACTTCACCACCTTCGACACCCGGGGGTCGGCCGACCCCTACGTGGTCGACGTGGAGGACGCCCAGCGGCTCACCTGGGGCGGCGAGTTCATCCACGCCGCGCCGTGGTCGGAGGGGGATCAGGGCAACATCAACGTCTCGCACGGCTGCACCAACGTGTCGGCGACGGCGGCGGACTGGCTGATGGGCATCACCCAGGTCGGCGACCTGGTGACCGTCAAGGGCACCGAGGTGCGGTTGGACCAGGGCAACGGCTGGACCGCCTGGAACGTCAGCTGGGACGAGTTCGTCAAGGGCAGCGCGCTGCCCGTGCCGCCCGGCCTGAAACCGGCGCCCACCCTGAACCCGGGGCACCCCGGGGCGGTGGCCGGGGGATCCGCGCCCGCGCCCGCGCCGTCGGCCAGCGGCGGCTGACGACACGGGGAGGAGCGGCCGGGTGCGACCGGTCCGCCAGCCGGCGGGCCGGTCGCCCACGTCCGGGGGTACGCGGCGGCGTCGGACTCAGGACAGGTCGACCCGGGCGATCCCGGTGCCGGTCAGGCTGCCCAGCCAGAGCTGGTCGCCGTGCTGGCGGACGCCGGTGACCATCGGGTACGCGCCGGTGGGTCCGTGCAGTGTCCGCAGCACCGTCCCCGCGCCGTCGACCAGCGCGACCAGTCCGTACCGCTGAGGCTGGGGACGCGCCACGTCGGGCAGCATCGCCACCAGCTGGCGCAGCCGCGGGTGCGGCAGCAGCTTCTCCACCACCGCAAGCCGCGGGCTGGGCAGCGCGATCCAGTACGTCCCGTCGCCCACCGCGGCCACGTTGTCCGGGTACGCCGGCAGGTCGGCGAGCACGGTCACCACCCCGTCGGGCAGGCCGACCCGGACCAACCGGTGGGTGCTCGTCTCGACCAGCATGAGGGCCGACTCGTCCGGGGTCAGCGCGATCCCGTTGGGGAAGTACAGCCCGGCGGCGACCACCTCGGTGCGCCCGCTGCCCGGGTGGTACGCCAGCACCCGACCGTTGGGGCGGTGTTCGAGCAGGTCGTGCTTCCAGTGCGACAGCGGCCAGCGGTCGGAGGAGTCGGTGAAGTAGATGGTGCCGTCGCGGGCG
This sequence comes from Micromonospora psammae, assembly GCF_036902725.1. Lineage (NCBI taxonomy): Bacteria > Bacillati > Actinomycetota > Actinomycetes > Micromonosporales > Micromonosporaceae > Micromonospora > Micromonospora psammae. Next base: position 95,430 of record NZ_JBAKHM010000006.1, read on the forward strand.
ACGGCGGAGTTGTCGGCCAGGTGCACCGGCGCGGCGGCGCCGGTCAGCTCGCGTATCGCGCCGTCCGGGGTGACCCGCAGCAGACCCCGGTACGCGTCGCAGACCACCAGCGTGCCGTCCGTCGGGTCGAGTTCGATGCCGAGCGGACGGCCCCCGGTCTCGGCGAGCAGCCGCGGCGGCGTGCCCGCCGGCGCGTCCGCCGGCCACCACCAGAGCCGGCCGTCCTCGTCGCCGCTGACCACCCGGCCGTCCGGGTCGACGAGCACGTCCTCGGGGCCGCGCGCTCCGGGCGGCAGCGGCAGCACCTCGGCCCGGTCGAGCCGCACGTCGGTGGGCGCCCAGACGCCGTCCAGCGGCGGCGGGGCGGTGGCCGGCTCGCGGACGGGCCGGATCAGGCGGGGCGGGCGTTGCCGCGGTACGACCATCGGATCATTCTCACCCGCCGATGCGGTTCCGTCGTCCCCGGCCGGCGTGTCGGCGGGCGGGCGGCGTCACCCTGAGACGGATCCGGGACCACCCGGGGTCGACCCTGGACGTACCCGGAACCCGACCCCGGCAGGACCGGAAGTGTCGGTGGCGGCGGCTAGTTTCGTCCTCGTGGAACAGTGCGGTGACCGGCTGCGGGTGCGGCTCGACGTGGGTGACGACGCGGTCGAGGTGCGGGTGGCGGGCGAGATCGACGTCGCTTCGGTGGGCGCCCTCCGGGTCGCGCTCTGGGCCGCGCCGGCCCGTCCGGTGCTCCGGCTCGACCTCTCCGGCGTGCGGGTGCTCTCGGCCGCCGGCGTCCGCGCGGTCGTCGCCGCGCACCTGCGGGTCCGGGCCCGTGGCGGCGAGCTGGTCCTGGTCGACCCCGACCCGACGGTCGCCCGGGTGCTGCGGGCCACCGGCCTGCACCGGGTCATCCCGGTGGTGCGGAGCGTGCCGTTGCCGTCGGCCGGGCGCGCCCCGTTGGTCGCGGCCTGACCGGGCCGGCGAGGCCCCCCGGGGAGCCGGTGCGGCGACCGGATCGACGACCTGCCTGCAACGGCCGGCCCGCTGGTGGCGGGGCCGCCGGCACCACCGGCGGCCCCGCGGCCGGTCAGCGGAGGTCGAGCAGGTCGACGACGAAGACCAGGGTCTCGTTCGGCTTGATGACGCCGCCGGCGCCGCGGCTGCCGTAGCCCAGGTGCGGCGGGATGGTCAGCCGGCGCCGGCCGCCGACCTTCATGCCCACGACGCCCTGGTCCCAGCCGGCGATGACCTGGCCGCCGCCGAGCGGGAACTCGAAGCTCTCGCCCCGGTTCCACGACGCGTCGAACTCGCGCCCCGTCGAGTGGGACACCCCGACGTAGTGGACGCTGGCCAGCTGACCCGGCTTCGCCTCGGGGCCCTCGCCCACGGTGATGTCCTCGATGACGAGGTCGGCCGGGGGTGCGCCCTCGATCGGGCCGACCTCGGGCTTGGCTGCCTGGGGCATGCTCATCTGTTGCTCTCCTGCCGTAGTGGCGGCGGCCCCACCCGTCGGGCGCGGCCACGGCCCTGCATCGTCGGTGTCGCTGTCGATCCTGCCGGATCGTGAGCGGCGAATGCCCGCCAGTCCCCGAACGCGACCGGCCGGGCGCGGCACCCGGCCGGCCATCGAACGGGATCGTCCAGGACCCGGACGCGCGGTAAGGGCGCCACCGCCGGTGGCGCCCTCCCGGGTGGATCGGCTACCTGAGCCAGCCGTACTTCCTGACCAGGGGCAGGTTCGCCCAGGTCCGGCCGAGGCCGAGGGTGTCGCCCGCGCCGACCAGGGCCAGGCCGGCCAGCACCGCGGCGTAGATCAGGTGGTCGTCCATGAAGGGGTTGTTCTCGGGGGGAAGGACGGCGGTCCACATGAGCACCAGCAGCAGCCCACCGGCCACGGCGGCGATGCGCATCCCGATGCCCAGCAGCAGGGCCACGCCGATCCCCGCCAGACCGATCATGAACAGCCAGTCCGCCCACGTCGCGCCGGCGATGTCCTGGTAGACGCCCTTGAACGGGCCGGCCGCGCCGAAGCTCAGGAAACCCTTGGTGGGGCTGCCCCCGTTGATCCAGGCGCTCTTCGACTCGGTCGTGTGACCCAGGCCGAAGGCCTTGTCGAGGAAGGCCCAGAGGAAGATCCAACCCAGTGCGATCCGGGTGCCGGCCCAGACGTACCGGGCGGCGTGCTCGCGGGTGGTCTCGGCCGCCGGAGCGATGGTGTCGGCGGTGGTGGTCCGCTGTGTCGTCGCGGTCATGATGTCCACGTCCTCTCTCTGCCTGGCACCGCGCTTCTCGGTGGCACCTTCATCCCACTCCGGTCGGGGCGTTCCGGTCAGGGCCGACCGGGACGCCCGGGGCGGGACCTTCGACCCCTGATGGCGGCCTCCGCCCGGGACCTTCGCCCCGGCCCGGGGCGGTCCGGTCGGCCGTCCAGGCCCCGTCCACCGCCGCTGAAGCTCCTGGTCACGGCGGCCGTACGGTCACCGTGAAGAGGTTGTGACGCACGGGACAGGAGCGGGGTCCGGTCGGGCGGGCCCGCGTCCCCGGCGCCTCAGGTCACCGGATCGGCGAGTTGTGCGGCGAGCAGCGCGGGCGCCTCGGCCAGGGAGGGGCCGTACCAGGTGAGGTGGCGGCCGGAGACCAGTGCGCAGGGGGTGCCGGGGAAGGCCTCCGGGCCGTCGTCGGCGGTGAACGCGTAGGGCTCGTCGGGGAGCACCACCAGCTCCGGGTTCCGGGCGCGCAGCGCGTCGAGGTCGGGTCGGGGGTACCGCTCGGGGTCGTCGGCGTAGAGGTTGACCACGCCGAGCCGGCGCAGCACGTCGCCGGCGAAGGTGTCGCCACCGAGCACCACCCAGGGGCGGCGCCAGACCGGCACGACGGCGCGTCGGGCGGCGACCGGGACGGGCGGCGGGGCCCAGGCCCGCCGGGCGGCGACCAGCCAGTCCGGCTCGCCGGTGACGCCGAGCGCGGCGAGCAGGTCGGCCAGTTCGGTGAGCGCCTGCGCCACGGTGCGCGGGTAGGTGACCCGGACCGGCACCCCGGCCGCGGCCAGCGCGTCGGCGTCGGCGCGGCGGTTCTCCTCGACGTTGAGCAGCACCAGGTCCGGGCGGAGCGCCAGCACCCGGTCCAGGTCCGGGTACTTGCTGCCGCCGACCCGGGCCACGTCCAGCCCCTCCGGTCGGGTGCACCAGTCGGTGGCCCCGACCAGCACCTCCGGCACGGTCACCGCGACCGCCTCGGTCAGCGACGGCACCAGCGACACCACGCGCACGGCGTTCCCCCTCCGATCGGCGGGCCGCTCCGGGCGGACGGCCCCACCACCCGGCCCATCCTTCCCCTCCCCGGGTACGGCGTCGACGCCGACGAGGCGCTGCGGGGCTGCCCGCTGTCGGAGATGGTGGTCTGGCGTTGAGCCGCACGGCACCCTCTCTTGCCCCGTCCTCTACAACGTTGTAATACTCGGTGGGTCCGTCGCCCCGAGGAGGACCCATGACCGTCCCAGCCACCACCACCCTGCCCACGGACCCGGATGAGACGCCGGTGGAGGCGCTCGGCGACCTCTACCGCGACGGCATCACCGCCTGCCGCGGCGCCTTCTCCGTCGACTGGGTCGACCAGGTCCGCGAGGACATCGACGCCGCGTTCCGGGAGGCCCGCTCCCGCCCCGACGGCGCCGTCGGCCGCGGGGCCGAGCGGTGGTACGTGGAGATCCACCCGGAGCAGCTGCGCGGCTTCGCCGACCTGGTCACCCACCCGTGGGTGGTCGCCGTCAGCCGGGCGGTGCTCGGCCCGGAGTACGAGATCGTCGAGCTGGGTTTCGACATCCCGTTCCCCGGCGCGGCCATGCAGCCCTGGCACCGGGACTTCCCGATGCCGGAGGAGACCCGCCGGCAGCGCCGGCTGACCTCGCTGGCGTTCAACCTGACGACCGTGGACACCGTCGAGGAGATGGGCCCGTTCGAGATCGCCCCGGGCACCCAGTGGGACGACGGCGCCGACTTCGACCACGAGATGTTCCCGCCCCGCGAGCGCTACGACCGGTACGAGGGGCGGGCGGTGCGCAAGTACCCGCAGCGCGGCGACATCTCGGCCCGCTCCGCGCTCACCGTGCACCGGGGCACCCCGAACCGCTCCGCGCTGGCCCGGCCGGTGCTGGTGCTCGGCGTGGACGCGCCCGGCGCGGGCAACGCCGAACGGCACGACATGGCGGTCACCCGGGACTACTGGGCGAACCTGCCCGAACTGGCCCGCGCCCACCTGCGCTGCCCGATCGTCGACGAACTGGTACCGATCACGCAGAAGCACACCATCGAGGGCCTGGTGATGGGCGCGGCCTGACCGCACCCCCGGCCGGTCGCCCGGCCCGGCCCGCGCCGGTCGCTCCGGCGGGGTGGGTCAGCGGCGGCCGGCCGGCGCGTGTCCCCGGGCCAGGGTGGCCACCGGGACGTCCTCCCGGGCCGCCCAGCGGACCGCGTGCCGGACGTCGGCCACCGGCAGCGGTCGCCGGTCGGTGACCGTGACGGCGGCGTGCACCGCGAACGCCACGAAGGGGTACGACCGGGCCAGGCCGGCCAGCGAGGCGCGCACCCGGCCGGCCGTCGCCAGCGCCTCCTCCTCGGTCACCGACGGCAGCACCAGCAGGTACTCGTCCGGGGCGAGGCGTACCGCCCGGTCGACCGGGCGCAACGGGGCGGTGAGGGCACCGATCACCGCCTGCGCCTCGCGGGCCGCGCTGCGCCGGCCGAACCGCTCCGGCGTGCCGGCCGGCTCGGCCACCCGTACCCCGATCAGCGCCACCGGCAGGGTGCCGGAGGCGGTGACCCCGTCGAGCCCGGTCCACCGGCGCAGGGCCGGCTCGTCCACCAGGCCGGCCTCCGCGGGTTCCTCGGCCCGCCGGGCGGTCGCGGCGCGTCCGGCGCGCTCGGCGAGCAGCCGGATCGCCGCCTCCGCCCGGCTCTCCCCGGGGGTGGAGGGCAGCTCCCGCACCCGGCCCAGCACCTCGTCGATCGTCCGCAGGGCCGGCCCGGGAAGCCGGTCGGCGAGCCGGGTGCGCAGCCGGAGCGCCTCGTGCAGGGCCTCGTCGCGGCGGAAGCCCCAGCGGCCGTCGAAGAGCCGGCCCGCCTCCAACGTCGCGGCGACCTCCACCTCGCGGCGGTCCCGGGCGACCAGCGCCGCGCCGAAGCGCGGGGTCAACGCCACCAGGCTCCACTCCCGGGCCAGCTCGTCGGCGTCGTCGAGCAGCACTCCGTACGCCCCGGGCAGCTCCGGCGGCGCGTCGCCGACCAGTCCGACCACCGTCACCGCCGCCCCGGCGGCGATCCGCTGGTAGCGCGCCCGCTCCCGGGCGAAGTACGGCATCCGCTGGAACAGCGCGATCACCAGCAGCGGACCGTCCTCGGCGGTGGCCAGCGCGGCCCGTTCGATGGCGTGGGAGACCGCGACCAGGTGCCGTTTGGTCAACCGCTCCGGGCCGGTTCCGTTGTGCAGCACGCCGTGAGCCTAGAGAAAACGGACGTTCGGCGCACCCGACGGCGGGGGCCGCCACATCGGCCCGCACCGCCGAGGCGGCGACCATGATCGAAGTCCTAGACTCGGCCGGTCGACCGACCCAGGGATGGATCCGCCCCGAGATGACGCACTCCGCCAGCGACGACGGCCTCCGGCTGCGACCGCTCGCCGTCGGCGACCCGGGGCTGCTCACCCGGGCCGGGCAGGTGGTGCACGCGGGCCGCCGGCTCGGGGACCTGGTGCCGAGGCGTCCGGAGGGGATCACCGGGCACCAGTGGAGCGCCGCCACCCGCGAGGAGTTCGATCTCGTGGTCGGCGCCGCCGACACCGGCGTGCCGGTGGTCGCGGTGCGGATCGGGCCGGCCGTCCCGGCCGGCTCGGCGGGGCAGCGGGCCGAGCGGATGCGCGACGCGGTCTGTGCGGCGGTCGGCCTGCCCGTGCTGCGCATCGAGTCGCCCACCCTGCGCCCGGAGCCGCACGGCCGGCGGATCCTCGCCTACGTGATCGACGCCCGGGACTACGCCGGCCCGGCCGACGGGGAGCCGGCGGACCGGGACGACGCCCCGGTCGGGTTCCGCGACATCGTCGGCCGGCTGCCCGACGGGCGGACCGGTCCGGTCAACGACCTCGGCGCGCTGGCCCGGGCGGCGGCCGTCGAGGCGTACGTCTCCCGGCAGCTGGCGGACCCGATCGTCCGGGGCCTGCACGTGCGGTGGGCCGACGGGGCGGCCGAGGGGTGGGGCTGGGTCGAGGTGCGTCCCGGCCGGTGCCTGGTCGAGCGGGTGATCGTCCGCGAACACCGGTTCCGGTGCGGGGTCGACGCGCCCCGGCTGGCCGAGGACCTCGCGGCGGTCGCGATCGGGGAGCGGCTGCGCGACCTGGCGGCCGGCGAGCCCGCGCTGGTGGCGCGGGACGAGCTCCGGCGGGACATCCGCGCCCTGCGGGCCCGCCGCGAGGAGCTGGTCGGCGGCTTCGCCTTCGACCACCTCTGCGTCGACTGACGACACGCCCCGCGGCGGTGTGCCGAGCGCCGCCGCCACGTCCGGCCCCGGTGCCCTACCTGCGCCGCGGAATTCCTCGCTCTGCTTTGAACCTTCCCGGCCGGCGCTCCGTACCTAAGCGGGAATGGGCAGGATTTTCCAGCCGCGCCACCCGACGCGGCGGACGGTGCGGAAAGGGCATCGTCGGCCATCGACGTGCCACCGGAACGTCGCAGTGATCCCGACGGGGCGGGCCACCCCGTATTCCGTCGGCCCTTCGGGATCGCGAGTCAGGTACCGGATCGAGAAGGAGAGCAATTCGATGCGCAGGTCCACACGGGCGCGCCGGTCATCCGGTAACGCGCGGAGCAAGCGGCTGCTGGCGGCGGTCGGCGCGCTCGCGGTCTTCGGCGCCATCGCCGCCGTCACCCAGATCTCGTCGGCCCACGACCGGCCGAGGGCCACCCGCACGGTGTCGTCCTCCTGCGTGGCGCCGAGCCCCGGCGCCACCTCGCCGAGCGGCCGCGTCAGCACCACGCAGACGTGGCAGAACGGCCGCTGGGTGCGCAACCACTGGGGCGACGGGCAGATGTCGGTCGCCGAGTGCCAGGCCGTCAAGGCCGGCAACGCCCCGGTGACCACGGCGGGGTCGGCGGTGGCCTGCCCGGACGTCACGAGCAAGCTCCCGCAGGTGCCGGCCCGGGCCCGGGCCGAGGTGGACCGCAACCTGGCCCTGCTGCAGAGCCAGATCGCCGAGGCCAACCGGCGGTTGGCCGCCGAGGGCAGCCGCCGCGGCCAGGACTTCGTCAACAACGCCATCCTCCGACCGCTGGAGGACAAGCGGCGCGCGACGTTGAACCGCATCGCCACCGCCATCGACCGGGTGGGGGAGCGGCCCCAGGGCCTGGACCAGCTCGCCAAGTGCACGCTGGCCGCCGGTAACAACAACGGTGGCGCGAATGGCGGTCAGAACGGTGGCCAGAACGGCCCGACCGGCTCCCCGACGGCCGGCCCGACCGGCGCTCCGACCGGTGGCCAGAACGGTGGCCAGAATGGCGGCAACAACAACGGCGGGAACAACAACGGCAACGCGCTCGGCGTTCTCGCGAAGGACTGCGCCAACACCCGGCTGCAACCGCACGACGGTTTCCAGAATGGCAACCGCTGCGTCAGCACCGCGTTCGGCGAGGTGGGCGCGGCGGCCAACAACCCGTCGCTGCTGATCACCGAGTTCCCGAACGAGGTCCAGGCCAACCAGGGCTTCACCCTGCGGGTCAGCACGAAGAACCTGGTCCGGGACCGGTTCCTCGCCGCCGGCCAGGGCGGCTACTACGTGGAGAGCTCGCTCCTCAACGACCAGGGTCTGGTCCGGGGCCACTTCCACACCGCCTGCCGGATGTTGCAGAGCACCGACGAGGCGCCGGCGAACCCGCAGGACGTGCCGGCCTTCTTCGTCGCCACCGAGGACGGTCGGGGCGGCGCCCAGGCCGACGAGGTGGTCATCCAGGTTCCGGGCCTGCCGCAGGAGGGTACGGCGCAGTGCGCGGTCTGGGCCGGCGACGGCTCGCACCGCATCCCGATGATGGAGCGGGCCAACCAGACCCCCGCCTTCGACGCGGTGCGGATCCAGGTCAACTAGGGGCAGGTACGTGATCGTCGCGGGCCGTCCGGGATCTCCCGGACGGCCCGCGACGTGTGCTCGGGCCGGCACCGGGACGGCGAGCCGCGGACACCCGCGGGGGCGGACCCGGTAACCAGGCCCATGCGGGCGGTCGAGCGGCTTCGCCGGTGCTGGGGATCGGGGCCCCTCCGGCGGGTGGAAATTGTGAACGGCACGAAAAACGCCGGGGCCCCGCTGATTTCCCAGCGTGACCCCGGCGCCTCGGATGGTGACCCGGCCGGATCGGTCAGCGGTTCTTCCACGCCTCCACGACCGAGACCGGGATGCGTCCGCGCTCGGAAATCTCGTACCCGTTCTTGACGGCCCATTCGCGGATGGCCCGGTTCTGCTCGCGATCCATTCCCGAGGGCGCGGGCCGGGCGGGTCGGCGAGCCGGACGGCCGGCGTCCACCGGCCCCCGCCCCATCCGGCGGCCAGCGCCGATGTACGGGTCCAACGTCTTACGGAGGACCCCTGCGTTCTCGTCGGAGAGGTCGATGGTGTACGCCACCCCGTCCAGACTGAACTCGACGGTCCGGTCGGCCTTTCCGCCGTCGAGGTCATCCGTCAGAACGGTGATTACTTTCCTTGCCATCGCCATTGCTCCCTGTGTCGGGCGGGGTGTGTCCAAGAGTTTGGCCCATCCCATGGCAAATCCGCAACAATATGCGCCCATTTCAGTTGGCGGGTCGCCCCAATCGTGGAAAACCCGGTACGCACAAAGGGCCGCCCCCTGGCCCGCCTTCGCGCCGGTGATCATGAGGTGGGCGGCCGGAACGGTGGTCCGCCCGCCGCCGACGTCAGGGTCACCGTGTGAGGGAAGGTGGGGGGACCGGCCTCGGGCGTCAGTCGGTGAGCAGGCCGGCGTGGCCGGCCAGTGCGGCCGCCTGCGCCCGGCTCGACACCCGCAGCTTGCGCAGCAGCGCGGCCGTCATCCGCTTCACCGTGCGCTCCGAGACGTGCAGTTGGTCGGCGATCTCCACGTTGCTCCGGCCGGCCGCGATCGACCGCAGCAACCGGCGCTCCTCCTCGTCCAGGTCCACCGAGTGGCTCCGCTCCGGGCGGAGCAGGCCGCGCAGCAGCGCCGCCGGCAGCACCGCCCAGCCGTCGAGGATGGCCACGATCGGGGGCAGCAGCTCCTCCGGCTCGCTGCTCTTCGGCAGGAACCCCTCGGCGCCGGCTCGCAGCGCCTCCAGAGCGGGCGCCGGGTCGTCCCCGCCCGACATCGCCACCACCCGCACCCGCGGGGTGGTGCGGCGGATCGCGGCGACCGCCCGGATCCCGCCGGGCGGGGGCATGTGCAGGTCGACCAGGGCCAGATCCGGCTGGCAGCGGCTGACCAGCGACGCGGCGGCGGAGGCGTCGCCGGTCGAACCGACCACCCGGGCCCGGCCCTCGGTGCTGATCGGCAGGAGCAGCTCCAGCCCCCGTACGAAGAGCGGATGGTCGTCGACGACGGCGAGGCGAATGGGGGAGCCGAGCATGCCTGATCCCTTCCCGGGCGGGTACGGATCATGCGGATATGCACCGATCGAGGGGGGTCGAGCGGATGCGGTCACCACAGGGGCTCCGGGCCATGCTGCTGCGGTGGCGCCGGGCGGACCTCGACGGCCGGGCCGACCCCGCGCTGATGGTGCGGGTACTCTGCCACGAGTTCCGTACCCCGGTCAGCACCCTGACCTCGCTCACCCGCGCGCTCGCCGACGACCGCGCCGGGCTCACCGACGCCGACCGGCGGGCGATCACCGAGCTGGCCCGCGAGCAGGCCGCCCACCTGGACGGGTTGCTGCGCGACGCGGCCGCCGCCGGAGGCGGCGGGCTTCCCCTGGCCGTACGGGCGGAGCCGACCGTGCCGCTGGCCGAGGTGCTGCCCGCGGTGGCCGCGCTGGTCCCGGCGCACCGGCTGCGCACCCGGGTCACCGGCCGCGCGGGCCGCTGCCCGGTGCCCGCCCGCCGGATCCGGCAGGTGCTGGTCAACCTGGTGCAGAACGCGCTGTGGCACGGCCCGCACGACGGGGAGATCGGGCTCTACGCGGCGCTGCGGCGGGACGGTCTGAGCCTTCTCGTCACCGACCAGGGGCGGTCCGTCGCCGCGCTGGCCGAAGCTCTGCGCCGCACGGCCCCCGGCAGCGGCGTGCACGGCCTGGGCCTGTGGATCGTCCGGCAGTTGGTGGCCGTCGAGGGCGGGACGGTGCGCGCGCACCGGCTACGCCCGGGCGGCGTCGGCGTGGAGGTGCTGCTGCCCCCGGGCCGGCCGCGGGTCTGACCCCCGGGGGACGGTGGTTGGCCCCGGCGGGTCACCGCAACGGGAACTGCCCCGGTGTCAGCCCATCAGGCACCGAGGAGGACCCGATGTTCAGCCACGTCAAGGACCTGCAGTTCGAGGCCAAGCCGGACGGCCCCGACGCCGCGTTCGCCCGCCGGCTCCAGGAGATCCTGGGCGGCAAGTGGGGCGAGATGACCGTCGCCAACCAGTACCTCTTCCAGGGCTGGAACTGCCGGCTGCCCGGCAAGTACAAGGACCTGCTGCTCGACGTGGGCACCGAGGAGATGGGCCATGTCGAGATGATCTCCACGATGATCACACGGCTGCTGGAGAACGCTCCGCTGTCGCTGCAGGAGGCGGCCGACGACAACCCGATGGTCGGCGCGATCTACGGCGGGTCGAACCCCGCGCACTTCATCCACGGCGGCGGCGGGGCCCTGCCCACGGACAGCAACGGGGTGCCCTGGAACGGCAGCTTCATCACCGCCAGCGGCAACCTGATGGCGGACTTCCAGCTCAACGTCACGGCCGAGGCCCAGGGCCGGCTCCAGGTCTCCCGGCTGTTCAACATGACCGACGACCCCGGGGTCAAGCAGATGCTCCGGTTCCTGCTGGCCCGGGACACCATGCACCAGAACATGTGGCTGGCGGCGATCGAGCAGCTCAAGGAGGACGGCCTGGAGGAGATGCCGGTGCCGGAGGCCTTCCCGGACTCCAAGGAGTTCACCGAGGACTTCAGCTACACGTACCTGGACTTCTCGCCCGGGCAGGACGCCGCCGAGGGGCGCTGGGCCTCCGGCCCGGCCCCGGACGGCAAGGGCCAGTTCAAGTACGAGCACAGCCCGCGCGCCCACGCCCCCGAGCCGGTGCTGCCGCCGGGCGACCCGCGGCTGTACGGCACGAACCCGGGGATGGCCGCCGGCGTGGTCACCAAGGTCAAGAGCAAGCTCACCTGATGCCGTCCGCACCGGGCCGTCCGCCCGCGGTGGACGGCCCGGCGGCGCCCGTGATCCCAGGAGGTGTGCCGTGACCGAACTCGTGCTGCGTCCGCTGGCGGACGCCTTCATGCAGGTGGGTGTCTACGTCGCCGTGATGGTGGCGTTCTTCGGCTGGCTGCGCTGGCGGCACGGCGACCGGGTCACCGACGGGCTGACCCGGCACCCGCGGCTCGGACCGCTGGTCGGCGCGCTGCTCGGGGTCAGTCCCGGTTGCGGCGGCGCCATCGTGCTGATGCCGCTGTACGCCCGGCGGAAGGTCTCCTTCGGCACCGTGGTCGCGGCGCTGACCGCGACCATGGGTGACTCCTCCTGGGTGGTGCTGGCCTGGAATCCCGGTTTCGCCCTCCGGCTGCACCTGCTGCTCTTCGCGGTCGGTCTGGTCACCGGTTACGTCGTGGACGCGCTCGGGATCGACCCGGCCCGGGCGGCGGCCCGGCCACGGCTCCGGGAGCGGGCCGGTCAGGCGCTGGCGACCGCCGGCGCCCCGACCGGCGTGGGCACCGGCGCCGCCGGCTCGGGGGCCGTCGCCGCGGCGGTGTCGGCGCTCCCCGGGAGTGCCCGGCGCGGGAGGCGGGCCGGCCTGCTCGACGGGTTGCGCCGGCGGGATCCGGCCGCCGCGTTCTGGGGTCTGACCACGCCGGCCTTCGCGGTGTCGGTGCCGGTGGTGTTCCAGCTGGTCGACCCGGGTGTGCTCACCCGGGCCCTGGGTGGCGTCGACCCGTACCTGGCGCTCGGGGTGCTCGGCACCCTGATCGCACTGGTGATCTTCCTGGCCGGTAGCGGGCGGCTGGCCGACGACACGCTGGAGACGGCGCAGCCCGCGTCGTTGCGGGCGACGCTGCGGCACAGCGCGCACGAGGCGTCCTTCGTGACCGTCTGGGTGGCCGTGGCCTACCTCGGCTGGCAGCTGTTCAGCACCACGACCGGCTTCGACGGTTCGGAGCTGGCGCTGGCCGGGCTGCTCGGGGTGCTGGTCGGCGCGGGCATCGGGCTCATCCCCGGCTGCGCCGTGCAGATCGTCTTCACCGGGCTGTTCATCAGCGGCGGCCTCCCACTGCCGACGCTGGTGGCCAACGCGATCAGCCAGGACGGCGACGCGCTCATCCCGCTGGCCGCCCTGCGGCGGCGCTCGGCCGCGCTGGCCACCGTGATCACCACCGTGCCGGCCGCGGCCGTCGGCGCCGCCCTGCTCGTCCTGCTCTGACCACCGCCGACACGGGCCGGCCCGACGCACGAGCCGGGCGGACCGTGTCCCTTCCCGGCCAGCCCGGCCGACGTCCCGCGAGGAGGAAACGATGTCGCCCAGCTCCATCGCCGGTGTCCGCCGCAAGCTCGTCGCCTTCGCCGCGCTGACCGTGGTGGCGCTGCTGCTCGGCCTGCCCGCCCCGACCGTGGCCGCGTTGGCGCTGGTCAGCCTGGCCATCCCGGTCGCCGTCGTGGTGGGCGGCGGCCGACTGCGTCAACTGCTGCTGCCCGGCCCGGCCCGGACGCCGGGAGTGACCTGGACCACAGCTCGGAACAAGGGGAACGCTTTGTGACTTGAGCCAGACACGCTCAACTCAACGCGATAGCAGGTGTTCGATGGCAACTCTTCCGGTACTTCCTCTCACCGACGCCGTCCTGCTGCCCGGGATGGTCATCCCGGTGACCCTCGACCCGACCACCCAGGCCGCGGTCGACGCGGCGCGCGCCAGCGGCGACAAGACCCTCCTGGCCGTGCCCCGCATCGACGGCGAGTACGGCCCCGTCGGCGTGATCGCCACCATCGAGAAGGTCGGCCGGCTGCCCGACGGCGAACCAGCCGCCGTGGTCCGCGGCCTCTCCCGGGCCCGGATCGGCTCCGGCGTGCCCGGCCCCGGCGCCGCCCTCTGGGTCGAGGCGACCCGACTCGACGAACCCGCCCCGGCCGGCCGGGCGCGTGAACTCGGCCGCGAGTACCGCGCGCTGATGACCTCGGTGCTCCAGCAGCGCGGCGCCTGGCAGGTCATCGACGCCATGGAGCGGATGACCGACCTCTCCGAGCTGGCCGACGCCGCCGGCTACGCGCCCTGGCTGAGCCTGGCCCAGAAGACCGAACTGCTCGCCGCGCCGGACGTCACCGCCCGGCTGGAACTGCTCGTCGGCTGGGTCAAGGACCACCTCGCCGAGCAGGAGGTCACCGAGCAGATCAACACCGGCGTCCGCGAGGGGCTGGAGAAGTCCCAGCGGGAGTTCCTGCTCCGCCAGCAGCTCGCGGCGATCCGCAAGGAGCTCGGCGAGGACGAACCCGACGGCTCCGCCGACTACCGGGCCCGGGTCGAGTCCGCCGACCTGCCGGAGAAGGTGCGTGAGGCGGCGCTGCGCGAGGTCGGCAAGCTCGAGCGGGCCAGCGACGCCTCCCCGGAGGCGGGCTGGATCCGTACCTGGCTCGACACGGTGCTGGAGATGCCGTGGGGCACCCGTACCGAGGACAACACCGACCTGGCCGCGGCCCGCGCGGTGCTCGACGCCGACCACGCCGGCCTGACCGACGTGAAGGACCGCATCCTGGAGTACCTGGCGGTGCGCAACCGCCGCGCCGAGCGCAACCTCGGCGTGGTCGGCGGCCGTGGCTCCGGTGCCGTCCTCGCCCTCGCCGGTCCGCCCGGCGTCGGCAAGACCAGCCTCGGGGAATCGGTCGCCCGGGCGCTCGGGCGCAACTTCGTCCGGGTCTCCCTCGGTGGCGTCCGCGACGAGGCGGAGATCCGCGGCCACCGGCGCACCTACGTCGGCGCGCTGCCCGGCCGGATCGTGCGGGCGCTGCGCGAGGCCGGCTCGATGAACCCGGTCGTGCTCCTCGACGAGGTCGACAAGCTGACCGCCGGGTACGCCGGCGACCCCGCCGCGGCCCTGCTGGAAGTGCTCGACCCGGCGCAGAACCACACCTTCCGGGACCACTACCTGGAGGTCGACCTCGACCTGTCCGACGTGCTCTTCCTGGCCACCGCCAACGTGGTGGAGAGCATCCCCGGCCCGCTGCTGGACCGGATGGAGCTGGTCGGCCTGGACGGCTACACCGAGGACGAGAAGGTCGCGATCGCCCGCGACCACCTGCTGCCCCGGCAGCGCGAGCGGGCCGGGCTGACCGCCGACGAGGTGACCGTGGCCGACGAGGCCCTCGCGCGGATCGCGGGGGAGTACACCCGGGAGGCCGGCGTCCGGCAGCTCGAACGGGGCCTGGCGAAGATCCTGCGCAAGGTCGCGGTCGAGCTGGCCACCGACCCGGCCCCGGTGCGGGTGGACACCGGCAACCTGGCCCGCTACCTGGGTCGGCCGAAGTTCACCCCGGAGTCGGCGGAGCGGACGGCGGTGCCCGGCGTGGCCACCGGCCTGGCCGTCACCGGCGCCGGCGGCGACGTGCTCTTCATCGAGGCCACCAGCATGGACGGCGAGCCGGGGCTGACCCTGACCGGCCAGCTCGGTGACGTGATGAAGGAGTCCGCACACATCGCCCTGTCGTACCTGCGCTCCAACGGGCGTCGGCTCGGGCTGGACCCGAACGCGCTCGCCGGGCGACGCATCCACCTGCACGTCCCGGCGGGTGCGGTGCCCAAGGACGGCCCCAGCGCCGGCATCACCATGGTCACCGCGCTGGCGTCGCTGGCCAGCGGCCGGCCGGTCCGCCCCGAGTTCGGGATGACCGGCGAGGTGACCCTCTCCGGTCGGGTGCTGCCCATCGGCGGGGTGAAGCAGAAGCTGCTCGCCGCGCACCGGGCCGGCCTCACCGAGGTGATCATCCCGGCCCGCAACGAGCCGGACCTGGACGACCTGCCCACCGAGGTCCGCGAGGCGCTGACCATCCACACCCTCGCCGACGTCGCCGACGTGCTCGCCCTGGCGCTGCGCCCGGCCGACGCCGACACCCTCACCGGACCGACGCTCACCGCTGCCTGACCGTGGCGGGGCATGACCGGGGGCGCGGGCATTCCGCGCCCCCGGTCAGTCGCCTCGGTGGTGGCGGCGGTCAGCGGACGGGCCGGCCGAGTCCGAGGGTGCGCGCGCACCGCCCCATGGCCTTGGAGAGCCGGGCGGGCACCGAATCGGGGGTGGGGATCCGTACCGGGCGGACCCGGCTGTTGTGCAGGGCGGTGAACCGCCACCCCTCGCCGGTCCGGACCACGACCAGGGTCTGGCGGGACAGCCGGCGCCGGGGCAGCCGGGAGCGCCACGGCATGAGCACCGACCCCGTCCCGTGCACCACCGCCACGTCGGGGGTGACGGGACGAATCGACTCCACCTCGCCGACCAGCGCCGAGCCGGCGAGGACGCCCCGGAAGAGCTGGTCGTGCGCGGCCTGCATCGGCGCCCGGCCGGCCGCCCGGGTGCCGTCGTAGGAGACGTAATCGGAGTCCGGCGTGAAGCAGGCGCCGTAGGCGGTCGCGTCGTTCGCCGTCCAGGCAGCCAACAGCCGGTGGAAGAGCTGGCGGATCTCGGTGCGGTCTTCGTCGGTCACGGAAGCCTCCTGCTACTGTTCGATCGTCGAAACAAACACTAGCAGAAAGGTTCGAATGTCGAAAAGTGAGTTGCCGCGTGAGGTGGCCCGGCAGATCCGGCTTCTGCAGCAGAGCTTCGACGCCTTCGACGAGGCGGCGGCGACCCGCCTCGGCATCAACCGCACAGACCTGCGGGCCCTCGACATCGTTCTCGGTGTCGGGCCGCTCACCGCCGGCGACCTGACGGCGGCGCTGCGCCTCAGCCCGGCGGCCACCACCACGGTCATCGACCGGTTGGAAAGGGCCGGACTGGTGGCGCGTACCCGGGACCCGGAGAGCCGGCGACGGGTGCTGGTGGCGGCCACCGATGCGGCCCGCGCCGCGGAGCGGGAGATCTACCGGCCGGTCGGCGAGGCGGGCCTGCGGGCGCTCGACCGCTACGACCGCACCCAACTGGACATCATCATCGACTTCCTGGCCACCGCCCGCGCGGTGCAGCAGGAGCACACCGAGCGGCTCGGCGCCCGCCCACGCCGATGACTGAGCGCCGTCGGGCGCGGCCCCTGGCGGCCCACCCCGCGGACACACACACGCCGAGGGCCCCGGCGGTAGCCGGGGCCGTCGGCGTACGGCTCAGCGGTCGCGGTCCCGGCGCACCGTGGTGCGGCGGCCCTTGATGGTGCTGCCACGCAGCCCGGCGATCACGTCGTCGGCCACCGCGACCGGCACCTCGACCAGGGAGAAGCGGTCCGCGATCTCGATCGAGCCGATGTCCCGCCCGTTCAGCCCGGTCTCCCCGGTGATCGCCCCCACCAGGTCCTGGGGCCGGACGCCGGCGCGCCGGCCCAGCCCGATGAAGACCTGGGTGGTGTTGCCCGACCGGGGGCGGGCACCGCCGCGCCGGTCCCCCCGACCACCGGCCTCCGGCCGGCCGCCCTCGCGCGGGGCGCGGACCGCCACCTGGGGGATCTCCTCCTCGTCCTCGGTGGTGGGTCCGGCCGCCTCGTGGGCCAGCTTCACCGCGGCGAGCGCGACCTCCATCATGTCGAACTCGTCGGAGAGCGTCTCCACGATCACCCGGAACGGGTCCAGGTCGTCCTCCAGCAGCGACTCCCGCAGCGCCGCCTGGGTCAGCTCCAGCCGCCGGGTCCGCAGGTCCGCCACCGTCGGAATCTTGTCGATGGTGATCCGCTGCCCGGTGACCCGCTCGATGGTCTTGAGCATCCGGTGCTCGCGCGGCTCGGCGAGGGTGATCGCCACACCCTCCCGCCCGGCCCGGCCGACCCGGCCGATCCGGTGCACGTACGACTCGGGGGCCGACGGCACGTCGTAGTTCACCACGTGGGTGAGCTGCTCGACGTCCAGGCCACGGGCGGCCACGTCCGTGGCGACCAGCAGGTCGGCGGTGCTCGACCGCAGTCGACCCATCACCCGGTCGCGCTGCTCCTGGCTCATCCCGCCGTGCAGCGCCTCGGCCCGGTAACCGCGGCCGTTCATCGTCTCGGTGAGCCGGTCGACCTCCTCCCGGCTGCGGCAGAAGACGATCGCCGCGGTGGGCGACTCCACGTCCAGCACCCGGCCCAGCGCCGCCGGCTTGTGCCCCCGCGCCACGATGTACGCGCTCTGCCGCACCCGGGGCGCCTCCCCGGCGACCGGCTGCTCGCGGCCGATCTGGATGCGCACCGGGTCGGTCAGGTGCTGGCGGGCCATCCCGTCGATCCGGGACGGCATGGTCGCCGAGAAGAGCACCGTCTGCCGCTCGGCCGGGGCGTGCTCCAGGATCGCCTCGATGTCCTCGGCGAAGCCCATGTCGAGCATCTCGTCCGCCTCGTCCAGCACCACCGTGGCCAGCGAACCCAGCCGCAGGGTGCCCCGGGCGATGTGGTCCAGCGCTCGGCCCGGGGTGGCCACCACCACGTCCACGCCGGCGTCCAGCGCGCGCAGCTGGCGGCCGATCGGCTGCCCGCCGTAGATCGGCAGCACCCGGGTGCCCAGGTCCTTGCCGTACCGGTGGAACGCCTCGGACACCTGCACGGCCAGCTCCCGGGTAGGCACCAGCACCAGCGACATCGGGTCGCCCCCGCCGCGGCCGTCCGGCATCCGCTGCAGCAGCGGGAGGGCGAACGCGGCGGTCTTACCCGTACCGGTGGCCGCCTGGCCGAGCAGGTCCTGGCCGGCCAGCAGCGGCGGGATCGCCTCCCGCTGGATCGGGGTCGGCTCCTCGTAGCCGAGGGCGGAGAGCGCGCCGAGCAGCTCGGCGCGCAGCCCGAGATCGGCGAAGGCGGTCCCCTCGTCGGGGTCGCCGGGCGTGGTGGGGTCGGTCGGTACGGGTGCGGAACTCATGGGCAAAGCTTTTCATCACCTCCGCCGGCTCGCTCCGGCGACCGGCACAACCGTCACCCGCGACACGCTCAGGTGACGATCGCGAGCACGATGATCAGCCCGACGGCGATGTCGAAGACCGCGCACCACTCGGCGTACCCGCGCGGCACCACCCGGCCGGCACGGTGGTGCGCGACGTCCCAGACCGCGTGCCCGAGCCAGCCGGCGGCGACCAGCCACCGCGCCGGGCCGTCGTCGGCGAGCGCCGCCACCCCGGCCAGCGCGGACCAGCCGGCCAGCCCGGCCAGCTGCACCGCCAGCGCGCCCCGGTCCCGCCACTGCCGGCGCACCGTGCCGATCAGCAGGTAGCCGCCCGGCAGCACCAGCAGGCTCCACGGCGGCAGGACCACCGGGGCGAACCAGCTGTCGAACGTCACCAGCAGCGCCAGCCAGGTGGGCCAGCGGCGGGCCAGCGCGGCGACCGTCGGGTGGCGGGGCGCCGGCGTCGGGTGGGCGTGCCGGTGCCGCAGCGCCACCAGGACCATGGCCGGCAGCATCAGCAGGTGGCCGCCGAGCATCAGGGCGTCCCCGCCGACCAGCCCGGCGGCGAAGGGGACGAGCAGCAGCAGGAACGGCACGTACATGGCGGCGACCATCTCGGCGGTGGCCCGGGCGCCGTGACCCCGGTGCCACATCCACACCGCCATTCCGATCGACATGTCGGTGGCCATCACCAGCGCGGCGACGTCTGGCCGGGCCAGCAGGTCGGCCCGGCCGGCGGCGTCGCCGGCCAGCCGCCAGAGCGGGCCGAGCAGCAGCATCCCGACCACCATGGCGGCGGCCATCTCGGCCAGGTGCCGCAGGAGGCGACGGCCGGCGCGGTCCGTGGGGGTCGGCGGGGGCGAGGGTACGGCGAGCGTCTTCTCGGTCATGCCGTCGACGCTGCCACCGGCCGGCAACGTACGACAGGCGCGTTCCGCACGGGAAAACCGTGCGCAACGCACGGCCGACCCGTGCGCGCGGGGTGGGGCGGCCCGGCGTGGGCCCCTAGGATCGCCGGCATGACGGACGGGGCGGCGGGGGCGGACCGGCGGCTGCGCCGGGCCCGCCTGGTGACCCTCGTGTCGCTGGCCAGCGGGCTCTGGACGAGCCTGTTGCTGCCCGGCGTCGGCCTGGCCCGGGAGCCCGACGCGCTGCGGCTGGCGACCGGGGCGGCGGTCGTCGTCGCGTTCGCCGCCGCGCAGACCGCCGTGCTCTACGCGGCGGTCACTCCCTGGCTGGCCCAGCGGTGGCGACGCCGGTTCCAGCTCGGCCTCGCCGCGGTGGCCGCGCTGTCGGTGCCGCTGGTCGGCCCGGTGGCGGCCGGCGCCTGGCCGACCTGGGCCTGGCTGGGCGCCTCACTGGTCGGGATGACCCCGCTGCTGTTCCGGCCCCGCGCCGCCGTCGTCGCCGCCGTGGGGTGCGTGGCGACCTCCCTCGCGGTGGCCGCCGCGACCGGCGGCGAGCTCGGCACCCATCTGGCGGTCACCGGGGGGGTCGGCGTCGGGATCGCCGCCGTGAACGGGGTGCAGGTCTGGTTCTGGGACCTGCTCGTGGCGGCCCGGCAGGGTCAGGAGGCGCGGGCCCGGCTGGCCGCCGCCGAGGAGCGGCTGCGCTTCGCCCGGGACGTGCACGACCTGCTCGGCCAGGACCTCACGGTGATCGCGTTGAAGGCGGAGCTGGCCGCCCGCCTCGCACCCGTGGACGCGGTGCGGGCCGGCCGGGAGGCGGCCGAGGTGCAGCGGCTCGCCGGGTCGGCGCTGCACCGGGTGCGCGAGGCGGTGCACGGCTACCGCGCGGTGGACCTGACCGAGCAGCTCGCCGCGCTGGCCGAGGTGCTCGGCTCGTGCGGCGTCCGCTGCACCGTCGTACCCGCGGCGCAGGAGCTGCCGGCGGGCGTCGCCACGGAGCTGGCGGCGGTGCTGCGCGAGGCGGGCACGAACGTGCTGCGGCACAGCCGGGCGGGCTGGTGCCGGATCGAGATCACCCGGGAGGACGGCGTGGCGACGATGACGATCCGCAACGACGGGGCGGGCGGTGACGGCGGCCCGGACGACCACAGCCACGGGCTGCGCGGCCTGACCGAGCGGCTGGCCGCGGTGGGCGGGACGGTCCGTACCCGGCGGGACGGCGACGTCTTCACCCTCACCGCCACCGCGCCGGTGGTCTCGTGATCCGGGTCCTGCTCGCCGACGACGAGGAGCTGATCCGGCAGGCCCTCGCCGCGCTGCTCACCCTGGAGCCGGACATCGAGGTGGTCGCCCAGGCCCCGGACGGGCGGACGGCGCTCGACGCGGCGCGGGCCCACCGGCCGGACGTCGCCGTGGTCGACCTGGAGATGCCCCCGCCCGGCGGCATCGACCTCGCCGTCGAGCTGGGCCGGGCGCTGCCCGGCTGCGCGGTGGTGATCCTCACCGGCCACGGCCGCCCCGGCCACCTGCGCCGGGCGTTGACCGCGGGCGCCCGCGGCTTCCTGGCCAAGGGCGCCCCGGGTGGCGCGCTCGCCGACGTGGTCCGCCGGGTCCACTCCGGCGCCCGGTACGTCGACCCGGCGCTGGCCGCGGAGGCGTTGAGCCAGCCCGAGTGCCCGCTCACCCCGCGCGAGCTGGAGACCCTACGGCTGGCCGAGTACGGCACCCCGGTCGCGGTGATCGCCCGGCGTACCCACCTCGCCGCCGGCACGGTCCGCAACCACCTGGCGGCGTGCGTGCAGAAGCTGGGGGCGGGCGACCGCGCCGAGGCGGTGCGGATCGCCCGCGCGGCGGGCTGGCTCTAGGAGCGGGTGGCGGTCGCGCAGCCGTTGCCCGTGGCCGTTGTGCCGTTGCTCGTGTCGATCGGCTTGCTGCGGTCGTACGGATCGACCTGGCGGGCCTGGTCGGCGGGCTGCCCGTCTGCCGTGCCGAAGGGCGGCACGAAGTAGCCGGTCGGGGCGGAGCAGCCGCCGTTGGTCATGTCGAGCGCGTACGAGACGAGGGACATCGTGCCCGGTTCGGTGATGACCTTGGCCGGGTCGTCCCAGCTCATCACCACCTCGCGCCGCACGATCGTACGGACGACCTCGCCCCGCCCGCCGTCGCCCGCCGGGGTGACCGGGTACACAAAGGTGACGTCCGCCGTCACCTCGACCGCCCCCCGTTTCCCCTCCCGATACGTGATCCGACCGCGCGTCTTGACCACGTCACCGACCAGCCGGGCCTGCTCTGGCCGGAAGCGGCTGAACAACAGCAGCGGGTTGGTCTCGGGAGTGGGCGCCGTCGACGACAGGGCGGTACGGAGATACTCCTGGACGTCCTTCTGGTGCGGGTTCAACAGGGCGATCGCCTTCGTGGGCCGCTCGCCACGGAGCACGCCGGAGTCGAGCCCCGCGGCCACCAGGAAGTCCCGGCTCTGCCGCAGTGCCCGCTCGACCTGGGCGGCGTCCATCCAGCCGGTCGCCTTGGCCGGTGGCACCGTGATCCCTGCCGCTCCGTCGGCCCAGCGGGCGGCAGGTGAACCCCGGAAGGGTTCGGCGAGGGTAGGGCGCAGATCGGGCTCGGCGCCGGGCGCCTCCCGCGGGACTTCCGACTCGGCGGCCGACGGCGCCCCGTCCTGCCCACCGTCGTTGCCACCGAACCCGCCGACGACCTGCTGCGGGAAGAACCCCACGACCAGGAGGGCCACGACCGTCGCCAGTCCGGTCACGTACCAGCCTGTCCTGCGCCGGGGCCGGGCCGGTGAGTACGTACGCCAGCCCTCCGGCTGCCCGGAGCGTTCCCGCAGCCGCCGCTCCACCTCACGGGCGCGCGCGGACGGCTCCACGGGGGCCCCGGCCGCACCCGCCACCGATTCACGGAGGAACCGGTCCCACTCCTCATCGGACACGAACGACCCGTCCTGCCCCCCAGCCCCGGTCACACCGCACTTCCGTTTCTCGCTGAATTGCTCGATGCCCGATGGCTCGATCGCTCGACCGTCTGATCGGTTGCCTGTGCACGGGTCGATCGAGAGCCGCCCGCATGATCGCATGAGCAAGCCGCCGGCCTGCCGGGGCGGTGGGTGAAGTGTCAGGTCGCCACGCTGTCCCGCTGGCACGGGCGTGGGCGTGACATCTGACGACAGAACCTAGGCCCGCTCGACCGGCGCCCGCGCCTCGTCGAGGAGGGCCGGGCCGGCGTACGCCACCGGTGTCGCCGCCCCCGCCGGCCGCAGTCCGGCCAGCTGCTCGGCGCCGAGCGCGTAGACCACCCGGCCCAGGCCGGAGTGGTCGATGGCGGTGGCGCACATCCCGCACGGCTGGCAGCTGGTGTACATGGTGGCGCGGCCCGCCTCGTCGGGGTCGAGGCGCCGGGCCGCCCAACGGGCCAGCTTCAGCTCCGGGCGCGCGGTGATGTCGTCGTCGGTCCGTTCGGTGTTGACCTCCTCGGCCAGCACCTGCCCGTCGGCGGAGACCAGCAGCGACCCGAACGGGCCGTCCCCGGTCGCCCGCGCCGCCTCGGCCAGTGCGATCGCCCGCCGCAGGTGGCGTTCGTCGGTGTCGGTCAGCACGCTCATCGGCACCGGGTTCCCCGCCGGACGGCCCCGCACACGCCGACTAGCCTGGCGACGTGCGTACGGTCGAACTGCTCTGCTCCCCGCGGCTGGAGGAGACCGTGCGCGCCGCCTGGGACCGGCTCGCCGTCGCCGGGCTGCCCAGCCTGGCCCGCAACACCCACCCCACCAACCGCCCGCACCTCACCCTGGCCTCGGTCGACGCGTTCCCACCCGGGGCGGCCGAGCGCCTCGCCGACCTGGTCGACGCGGCCCTGCCCCTGCCGGTACGCCTCGACCGGGTCGAGGTGCTCGACGGCAGCGCCCCGCTGGTCTGGCTGGTCCGGCCCACCCCGGAGCTGATCGCGCTGCACGCGGCCGTCTGGGACGTGCTCGCCGGGGCCGACGGGCAGAACCCGTGGCACGCGCCGGGGCGGTGGATTCCGCACCTGAGCCTCGCGCTGCGGTTCCGCGACAACGATCGGCGGCTGGCCCGGGCGTTGGCCGGCGGGGACCGGCCGGCGGGGGAGTTCGTGGCGGCGCGCAGCTACGACGGCGACAGCCGTACGGTCGCCCCGCTCGGCGCCTCCGTCCCGCCGCGAGAATGACGCGCTACGGGGTGCCCGCCGAGACGGCCGGGTGGTGAGACCGGGCGGCCGGGTGGCGCAGGCCGGGGTGGACGCCCGGCGGGTTCCCGGTGTGGTCGGCGAGCCGTTGCAGGACGGCGATGAACTGGACACGTTCGTCGGCACCGAGCGTGGCGAGGACTTCCTCCTCGTGCTGGTCGGCGACCTCGCGAGCGCGGGGTAGCAGCTCCCGCGCGGCCCCGGTCAGGTGGATGGCGTGGGCGCGGCGGTCGCCGGGATGCCGCCGACGTTCGACCAGATCGCGCTGCTCGAGGTCGTCGAGCAGGCCGACCATGACCTTGCGGTGGATGCTGAGTGCGTCGGCGAGCTGTTGCTGGGTGCACCCTTCGCCGCGCTCCAGGTGCATCAGGAGCCCGAAGTGGTTCGGCGCGATGCCCAGCGGCGCCAGTCGCGCGGCGAACGTCTGCGCGATGTCAAACCCGAGCTGGGAGAGGAGGAAGTTGGCCCGTCCGGCCAACGGCCGGTGCGCGCCGGGTGTGGAGTCGTCGGACACCCCACTATTGTACGCCAACGTAATTGTCCTATACGGTAACAATCACTGATACTCCCTACCCCGGAGGCGACAATGAGGGTGACCGTTTTCGGCGCGACCGGCGGCATCGGGAGCCACGTCGTGCGCCAGGCGCTGGACCTCGGGTACGCCGTGACCGCCGTCGTCCGCGACCCGGCCCGCCTCGACGTACGTCATCCGACGTTGGAGGTCGCGGCGGTGCCGGCGCTCGACGACGCCGATGCGGTGGGCCCGGTGTTGCGCGGCAGCGACGCGGTCCTGTCCGGAGTGGGCCCGCGCGGACGCCACGACGGTCCCGTCGCCTCCACCGCCACGCGCACGATTCTGAGCGCGATGCACGCCGAAGGTGTCCGCCGACTCGTCGCGGTCAGCGCCGCTCCGGTCGGCCCGACACCCGACGGGGACAGTTTCCTCAACCGCCGCATCGTTCTACCGGCCATCAGTGCCCTGCTTCGGGATCTCTACGCGGACCTGCGTGCCATGGAGCATGCGATGGCGAACAGCCCGGCGGAATGGACGGTCGTGCGGCCGCCCAAGCTCGTGAACAGACCGCTGACCGGCCGGTACCGCACCGCGATCGGCAGCAACGTCGCACGCGGCTACACGATCTCGCGGGCCGACGTGGCCCACGCCATGCTCGCCACCGTCGGCGACCCCGCGACGATCCGCCAGGCGATCGGCATCGCGTACTGACCGACCGCTGTTCACGTCGAAGCCGGAGGACGCCTGATGCCCTGTCCGCTGCCTGAGTTCACCGAGCCGGAACCGTACGGATTCGTCTATCTGGGTTTCCAGGCTGAGCGCCCACAACGGTTACCGGTCCACACCCGCACCCCGCACCGGCGGCGGCACGCGGCGCGGCTCGTGCAGGCCGTCCCCGCACTCGTGCGCCGCCCGGATGTCGTGTCCGTCCGCGTCTTCCGGGCGGTGTTCATCCCGCCGCTGCCGGGCGCCCCTCGGTACGATCTCGCGATGCTCATCCGCACCCCGCGCGTGGACCGACTCGAGACCGTGCGCACCTGCGCCGAGGTCACGGCCCTCGGCGGTGAGCAGATCCTCGCCGGCGTCAACGTGGCCCGGATCGGCGAGACCGAGGCCCGTACCGACGGCACCTTCCTGTTCAACCACTTCACCGCCGCGCCGGGCACCGACGCCGAAGCCGTCTGGCGCTCCGTCACCGGCTGGTACACCACCAGGACCGGAGTCGACAACTCCACAGCCCTGCGACCCGCCGGAGCATCGTCGTTCGCGCTCGTCAACTACGCGCGACTGCCCGCCGGGCCGATCGGCTTCCTGGCCGGGCAACTCACGCGGCCGAGCTTCCATCGCTTCGTGCGAGCCACCCTCGACTCCCACGGAATGCACGCCCTGCCCACCTTCCACCGGCTCGTTCACGCGTCGGCTTAGCTCTCGAACGCGGAAAGGGGATCGCCATGTGCTTCGCACGCCTTGCCGGTATCGCCGGCATCGGTTTCGTCGTCATCCTGGTCGCGGCGAACCTGCTTCTGACCGCAGCGGGCTTTCCCACCCCGTCCGAAGCCGCATCCCTCGACGAGATCACCACGGTCTTCGCCGCCGGCTCCGGGTCGCTGCGCCTGGCCTCGGCACTCCTGCCGGCGGCGTGGTTGCTGGCCACGGTCTTCGCCGTCGGGGTGTGCGTCTGCCTCCGGCGCGACGAGCGGGCCCGGACGGACCCCTGGTCCCTGGTCGGCCTCGCCGGAGTGCTCATGCAGTCGGTGGTGTTCACCAGCGTCGAAGCCACCCGGCTCGCGCTCACGTCCGCCGCTCAACACGACGCCGGCGGCGTCGCCGGCCTGTGGGGCCTGTACACCGCCCTGTTCGGCTTCAACCAGGTGTTCCTGGCGATCGCGCTCGTCGGGTTGTCGATGTTCGGCGTCCGTACCGGCGCCACAGCCCGATGGCATGCCGGCACCGGGCTCCTCGCCGCCGCGCTCCTGTTCGCCACCGCGACGACGAGTCCGTACGGCGTCGACGGCGTCAACCCGCTGGCCCTGCTCGGCCTCGTCGGCTGGCTCCTCTGGCTGGTATGGATCATGGCTTACAGCATCATCCTGATCCGGCGTGCGCCCGAGCCGTCCGCGCGCATGCCTCACCCAGTGCGATGACCGACCGCCTCGGAGGGCGGTCCTCCGGCACCGAAGCGCCGCGCACCCATGGGGATGCGCGGCGCTTCAGCGACCGAGCGCTCAGCGGTAGAAGCGGACGTAGTCGAACTCGGCGGTGACCGGCGGCTCCGACCCGCCGTGCGCGACGAGGCCGATCCGCGGTGTGGTGTCGGCCGGGAAGGTCCACACCCCGCCCCAGGTCCAGTTCCTCCCGTCCCGGCTGGAGCCGACCCGGAACTCGTGTTCCCCGTTGGCCGGGTCCACCCGGTGGGCCAGCCGCAGCCAGGTCGTGGTGGCCGGGGTGCCGACGATGTTGCCGCCGTACACCGGTCGGCCGGCGAAGGGCAGCTCGTAGCCGTACTCGACCTGGCGGGTGTTCCAGATCGCCACCTGGGCCAGCCGGGCGAACCGGTCGTCGTCGACGTAGGCGACCAGGCCGGCCTGCTGGTAGTTGCGGACCGTCTCCTCACCCAGGTCGAGGGTCACCTTCGTCTCCACCACGTAGTTCCCGGTCGGGGCGTCGCGCAGCAGCACCCCGGCGGTGTTGCCGGCGCCGGTCAGGTCGGCGGCCTGCACCGGCCAGCGCAGCGCGCCGCCGGAGACGGTGGCCGCCGGGTCGGGGCGCACCCACCGCCAGGCGGGGTCGAGCCCGTCGGTGAACTCGTCGGACCAGGCCGGCAGCGGCGCGCCGACGCGCGGGGCGGCGACGGCGTGCCGCACCGGCCGGTACAGCCGGGCGGCGCTGACGTTGTCGAACTGGGCGTCGCCGCCGGTCGCGGCGAGGGTGAGCGGGCCGGCCACCGGGCGGCCCAGCCGCAACGACACCACCGCCAGCTGGTCGCCCAGCCGGGCCGGGCTGAGCTCGGCGACGAGCTGCCGGCCGCGGATCTCGACGGCCAGGTTGTGCGGGTCGGCGGCGTCGAAGCCGGCGGGCAGCGGCGCGGTGGCCGTGCCGCCGTCGGGCTGCCGGGCGACGAGGCGGCCGGCGGCGGTGTCGACCCGGACGTCGACCCGGCCCAGGGTGATCCCGGCGGACGTGGCGCCGACGAGTCGCAGGTCGGCCTCCGCCCGGACGTCCCCGCCGGTCACGGTACGGCTGGTCAGCGCCCCGCTGCCGGTGAGCCGGCCGTCGGCGACCCGCCAGGAGCCGGTGGCGCCACGCCAGCCGGTGAGTCCGGCGGTGTCGAAGCGCTCGTCGAGCCGGGCGGTGGTGACCGGCGCGGGCCGGGCACCCTCGGACGGGCCGGCGCCCGCGTTCACCGTCGGCCAGCCGTCGACCCAGTCCAGGCGGTCGATCAGCATCGGCCGCTCGTTGATCCCGAACGGCTCGTCCAGGTACGGGTCGGCCCGGTCGATCGCGTGGTAGACGATCCAGTCCTGCCCGGACAGGT
This sequence comes from Micromonospora psammae, assembly GCF_036902725.1. Taxonomy (NCBI): domain Bacteria; kingdom Bacillati; phylum Actinomycetota; class Actinomycetes; order Micromonosporales; family Micromonosporaceae; genus Micromonospora; species Micromonospora psammae. Next base: position 122,823 of record NZ_JBAKHM010000006.1, read on the forward strand.
CGGTGAGGAAGCCGTTGTGCCCGGCGCCGATCCAGCGGTTACCGTTCTGGGTGAGCACCGGGGTGCCGCCGGCCCGGGACGCGGTGAGCGACAGGCCGTCGCGGTCCACGAACGGCCCGCGCGGGCTGGTCGACCGGCCGACGTGCACCGAGTAGCCGGTGGCCGGGCCGGCGCAGCAGTTCGCGGTGGAGGCGAAGAGGTAGTACCACCCGTCGTGGCGCAGCACGTAGCTGCCCTCGAACTTGTTGTCCACGGCCACCAGGGTCGGCTCGCCGACCGCGCGCAGCCCGTCGGCGGAGAGCTCGGTGACCGAGATGCCGCCGTAGTAGCTGCCGTAGTAGAGGTACTTCCTGCCGTCGACGTCGGTGAACTGGGTCGGGTCGATGGTCCAGAGCCAGCCTCCGCCGCCACCGGGGCGCGGCGCCACGACCGGTTCGTCGGAGAAGGTCCACGGGCCGGTGGGGGTGGGGGCGGTCGCCGCCCCGACGGCGAAGTCGCCGCCGTCGGCGGAGACGGTGGTGTCGGTGACGGTCACGTACATGACCCAGTGGTCGCCGACCCGGCGCACGTCTGGGGCCCAGAAGCCGGCGCCGGGCGCCGCGTAGGAGGGGCGCTGGTCGGGGCCGAAGGCGTCCCCGACGTACGTCCAGTCGACCAGGTCGGCGGAGCGGGCGGTGGGCACCCGGTGGAACTGCTTCTCGCCCTCGCGCAGCGGGTCGGTGGTGCCGTAGGCGTACCAGAATCCGTCCTCGCCGCGGACGATGACCGGGTCGGCGAAGGTGTCGGCGAATTCGGCGGAGACCGGGTTGCGGTAGCGGGCGTTGTCGGGGGCGGCGGCGGCCGGCGCGGACGCCGTCGTCGCGAGCAGCAGACCGAGTACGGCGGCGAGCGTGCCGCCGCGGCGGAGATGACCCATCAGACCTGCCTCGGGTGGGGTGCCGGGTGTGGGCGGTGGTGCATCACTCCGTCCGTTTCTACAACGATGGATACAACGTTGTAAAGGCCCTTGGTGGGTCGATCGGCATCGAAGTGGCCCGTGCGACGATGGCGCGGTGACCACCGCCGCCTCCGACGGCCACCAGCTCGCCGGCCTGGCCGCCCTGCTCGCCGACCCCACCCGGGCCCGGTTCTGCCTCGCCCTGCTCGACGGTCGGGCCTGGACGGCGGGGGAGCTGGCCCGCGTCGCCGGGGTCGCCCCGTCGACGACGAGCGACCACCTCACCCGGCTGGTCCGCGGCGGGCTGCTGGTCGAGGAGCGCCAGGGCCGGCACCGCTACGTCCGGCTGGCCGACCCGGCGGTGGCGCAGCTGATCGAGGACCTGGCCGGACACCACCCGCCCGCGCCCCGTCCCGTCCGGTCGCTGCGCGCCGCCACCGCCGACGCCGCCCTCGCACACGCCCGCACCTGTTACGACCACCTCGCCGGCCGCCTCGGGGTACGCCTGCGCGACGCGCTGCTGGACCGCCGCCTGCTCACCGACGCCGACGGCCTGGCGCTGACCCGGACCGGGTGCGACTGGCTGGCCGACCTCGGCGTGCCGGTCGAGGAGCTGCGGGGAGGCCGCCGCCCCCTGCTCCGCGACTGTCTGGACTGGACGGAACGCCGCCCCCACCTGGCCGGCGCGGTCGGCGCCGCGCTCTGCCGCCGCTTCGCCCAACTGGGCTGGACCGTCGCCGGCGTCGGCAGGGCGGTGCGCGTCACCCCGGCCGGCGTCACCGCGCTCACCGGCCTCGGCCTCGCCCCCGCCGAGCTGACCCCCGCCCCGCCGGACCCCGGGCGCGGCGGACGCGCCTGACCCCGCCCCGCGGCGATTCCGCGGTCCGGGGCCGCCGCACCCCGCCCGCCGGGGTCGTTTCGGCGTGGGGCGAACGGCTGGGGCCCTAGCGTCGGCCGAGTGACCGATCCCGCGCTCGTCATCGCTCCCGCCCCGGGCACGCCGCGCTGTGCCCCACCGACCTTCGACGGCACCCACGGACTCTGGTCGGTGACCCGGCACGCCGACGTGCGGGCGATCCTGACCGACCCCGCCTTCCGGGTGCCGCAGGCGGCGCCCGGAGCGGCCGGCACCCTCGCCTGGCTACGCGGCGCTGTCGCCCGGTTCAGCGGCCCCGACCGGCATCCGGTCCGGCGGGCCGCCGCCGTCGCCACGCTCACCGCCCTGGATCCGGACCTGCTGCGGCGCGACGCCGCCCGACTCACCGCCGAGGAGCTGGACCGCAACCGCGACCGGTTGGACGTGTCCGCCCGGCTGGCCCGGGGCGTACCGCTGCGGGTGCTGGCGGCCCGACTCGGGTTGACCGACCCGGCGGCGGCCGTGCCCGCAGTGGCAGCGGTGGCCGCCGCGTACCAGCCCGGCGCCGGCCCGGCGGCGACGCGGCGCGCGGACGACGCGGTCGCGACGCTGGTGGCGATGGCCCCGCCGGACCCGCCCGAGGTGCTGGCGAACCGGCTCGGCCTGCTCGTGCAGGCGTGCGACGCCACCGCCGGCCTGATCGGCACCGGCACCCGGTACGCCCTGCTGCTGTCCCCGTCGGTGTCCACGGCAGCGCTGCTGGCCGAGGTGCTCCGCCTCGACCCGCCCGTGCGGGGCACCCGCCGGATCGCCGCCACCGCCACCGGGATCGGCGGGCAGCCGATCCCCGCCGGCGCGACGGTGCTGCTCCGCTTCGACGCGGCGAACCGGGATCCGGCGGTCTTCGCCGCTCCGGACCGGCTCGCGCCCGGCCGTCCCGCCCTGACCTTCGGCGCCGGCCCGCACCGCTGCCCCGGCGAGCGGCACGCGCTCGCCCTGGCCCTCGGCGTGCTGGAGGTGCTGCGCGAGCGCGGGCTGCGGATCGTGGCCGAGCCGCGCCACGAACCGCACCCGCTGCTGCGCGTCCCCACCGACCTGGCGGTGACGCCCCGATGAGCGACCGCTGCGCCGCCTTCCGGTCCCTGCACCGTCCCGGGCGGCCACTGCTGCTCCCCAACGCCTGGGACCACGCCTCCGGCGCGGCCCTGGCCGCCGCCGGGTACCCGGCGCTGGGCACCACCAGCCTCGGGGTGGCGGCGGCGAGCGGCAAGCCGGACGCCGAGGCGGCCACCGCCGGGGAGACGGTGCGCCTGGCCGCCCTGCTGGCCCGGCTGCCGGTGCTGGTCACCGTGGACGTCGAGGCCGGCTTCGCCGACGACCCGGCCAGCGTCGCGGACCTCGTCGCCGAACTGGCCGCGCTCGGTGTGGTCGGAGTCAACCTGGAGGACGGGCGACCGGACGGCACCCTGGACGATCCGGCGCTGGTCGTGGCGAAGGTCGAGGCGGTGAAGGCCAGGACGCCGGAGGTGTTCGTCAACGCCCGTACCGACGGGTTCTGGCTCGGGGTGCCCGACGCGGGCGCGGCGACCCTGGCCCGGGCACGGGCCTATCGACGGGCCGGGGCGGACGGTGTCTTCGTGCCCGGCGTGGCCGACCCGGGCACCATCCGGGGGTTGGCCGGGGAGATCGACGCTCCGCTGAACGTGCTGCACCAACCCGGCGGGCCGGGCCTCGACGCGCTGGGTCGGCTCGGGGTGGCCCGGGTCAGCACCGGCTCCCTGCTGTTCCGGGCGGCGCTCGCCGCAGTCGTCCGGACCGCCGCCGCGGTACGGACCGGCGTCGACCCGGATCCGGGGATGCCGTCGTACGCCGACGTGCGGAGGCTGACGGCGGGGGAGCTTGGTCGCCCTTCGGAGTAAATGGGAGAAATGCTCGCTCTCGCTCCCCTCCGGGTGCTTACGGTCTGTTTCAGGTTCATCCGCACCGTGTCGTACCGGGAGAGGACCGACCATGCGCGTGCCCAGCCGTAGCCCGGGACACCAGCCCGGTGTCACCTCGCCCGTACCCGCCCGCCAACCGACCGCCCGGGCCACGGCCCGCGTCCCACGCGTCGAGCCCGACCTGGACGCGTACCGCGACGCGGTGACGGAGCTGCTGGTGGAGGTGGGGGCGCTCGCCGACGCCGCGTCCACCCCGGCCCGCCAGGTGCTGCTCGACCAGCGGCTACGCGAGCCGGCGATCGCCGCCGTGCTCGACGCCACCCCGCAGGGCTTCATCGGCGCCCGGGAGACGCTGCTGTTGGAGATGGCCCGCTACCAGCCCAACCCGCGCAGCTCGGCGCGCGACCTGACCGCGCTGGTCCGGATCTACCTGCTCTCCCGGATCGACGTCATGTGGTGGCGCGACGCACCGACCTTCCTCACCGACGAGCAGGTCCACACCCATCCCGACCTGGTCGACCTGGAATGGCTGCGCCGGCGTCGACTGCTCGGCTTCCGCTACCGCCAACAGCCCGCCACCGTGTTCGGCCGAGCGGCCCACGCGGTCCGTCGGCGGCTGCTGCCCGAGGCCACCCCGCGCACCGCCGGGGTGAAGTTCACTCGCGCCCGGCGGGAGATCGTCGCGCTGCTCAACGACATCGCCGGCGAGTTCGACCGGGCCACCCCGGTCGGCGCCCCGCCGCTCTGGGTGACCAGCCTGGTCCGCAGCGCCGAACACCAGCACCGGCTGCGCCGCCTCGGCTACGCCGCCATGGTCCCCAGTGGTCACTGCCTCGGCTGGGCGGCCGACGTGGAGATGGCCTGGCTCCAACGCTTCGGCGTCCGGGACACCCTCGCCGAGATCCTGCTCGCCCGGCAGGCCGCGGGCGAGCTCAACGTGATCGACGAGGGGCAGGCCTGGCACCTGTGCCCGGCGCCCGCCGCCCGGGCCGGGCTGCGCTCGGCGTACGAGGCGGAGCTGGGGGTCTGAGGATGTGCGGCATCGCGCTGAGCGTCGGCCCGGAGGCCGACCCGGCGGTCTTCCGGCGGATGCTCACCGTCCTGGCCGCCCGTGGCGAGGTCACCGAGACCCGCCAGGAGACCGGCCTGCTCACCGGCGTACGGCGGCTGCGCGTCGTCGACCGGGACCGGGCCGTGCAGCCCTGGACCTCCGACGACGGCCGGTACGTGCTCTGCTACAACGGCGAGGTCTTCAACCACTACGAGCTGCGCCGGCAGTTGACCCGGTCCGGTCAACGGTTCCGCAGCGAGAGCGACACCGAGGTGGTGCTCGCGGCGTTCCTGCGCTGGGGCGAGGACGCGGTGCACCGGCTGCGCGGCGAGTGGGCCCTCACCGTGGTCGAACGCGCCACCGGCCGGGTCTACCTGGCCCGCGACCCGCTCGGGGTCAAACCACTGTACTGGTCCCGGACGCCGGGCTGCCTGCACGTCGCCTCCGAGATCAAGGCCCTGGTCGGCCACCGCGCCCCGGTCGGCGAGGTGCCGCCCGGCCACCACGGCTGGGCCGAGCCCGACGGACCGGTGCGGCTGCGCCCGTACGTCGACCTGCTGACCCTCGGCGAGGGGCTGCCCGTGATCGACGACCCCGACGAGGCCGCGCTGCTCGTCCGGGTCGCGCTGACCGACAGCATCCGGATGCGCGTCGACACGGACCTGACGGTCGGCGTGGTGCTCTCCGGCGGCCTGGACAGCTCGCTGGCGCTGTTGGCGGCCCGCGAGGCGCACCCGGACTGCGTGGCGGTGACCGTGGGGGTGGCGGACAGCCCCGACGTGACGTACGCCCGGCGGCTCGCCGCGGACCTCGGCGTGCCGCACGAGGTGGTCGAGCTTCGCCCGCGCGACGTCCGGCTGGCCGACGTCCGGGAGGCGATCCGGATCTCCGAGCTGACCGAGTACGGCGACATCATCAACGCGGTGGTGACGGTGCCGATCTTCCGCCGGCTGCGCGAGCTGGGGATCCGGGTGGTGCTCACCGGGGACGGCTCGGATGAGCTCTTCGGCGGCTACCCGATGTACCAGCAGGTCGGCCCGGAGCGGGCCCGGCGGCTCTTCCTGCACCGGATCCGCAACCTCTGCCGTACAGACCTGCAGCGGGTGGACCGGGCCAGCATGGGCCACGGGGTGGAGGCTCGGGTGCCCTTCCTCGACCTCAGCCTGGTCGAGTTGGCCCTGCGCCTGCCGCTGGGGTTGAAGATGCGCGACGGCCAGGACAAGTGGATCGTCCGGCAGGCCTTCGCCGACGTGCTGCCCGACTACATCCGGCGGCGGCCCAAGAACCCCATGTCGTACTCCTCCGGGCTGCACGAACGGGCCCGGTTGTACAAGCCGTTCTTCGCCCGTCTGCACCGCTCCTTCGGCTACCACCTGCTGGAGCCGGTCCGGCGCGACTTCGACACGGTGCTCACCCGCTGCGGCAACGACCTGGACCGGGCCATCGCCGACGGTCTGGCCCGGCGCGACTACACCGTGCTGGAGCACGCCCGGGACCTGGTCGGCGCCGCGAAGTGGAACGCCGCGCCGCTGGTCCGCCGGCTGGTCAGACCGCGTCCCGTGCGGCAGGCCCCGGTGCGGTGAGCCCGGACCGGCACGCCTGAGCCGGCCGCGGTGCCCGGGCCGACCGCACGGCGGCGGCCTGCCGGAACCACCTGCGCACAGGTGGTTCCGGCAGGCCGCCGGAGGGGGAGCGTGGTCAGCCCGCGGGCGGGAACGGGTCGTCCTTGTACGTGTACTCGGTCTCGATCTTCCCGTCGGCGGTGTGCACGACCAGCTGGCTCGGCTCGTTGGCGTGCGCCACCTTGCGCCCCTGCTCGACCGCGGAGTGCTTGGTGTCGTACGTGCCGAAGGTCTTGGTGCCCTGCTCCACCTTCCAGCCGCCGCCGTTCGGTACCACGTGGTATTCGTTGCGCTTCATCAGGCGTTCTCCCTTCGTCCCCATCGGGGTACCCCGGTGCCGGAATCGGAAAACCGGTGTCACCTCCGGACAGTTGGCAACCGTCGATGCCCGCCCGCGCGTCTACTGCACATGCGGAAGAGTCTGCTCAGTGCCGGTACCGCCCTGCTGCTCGCCACCACCGCCTGTGCCGCCGTCGATCCGGGACCGTCGGGACCGTCGGGGCCGACCGCCACCGGTCGGCCCCCCGCCTCCCGGCAGAACGCCGACGAGGTCACCCGGACGCTGGCCAGCCTGCGCCGGGTCGACGACCTGCCGCTGTACGAGATGACCTACGCGGGCCGCTACGACCCCACGGTCGGCACGGACGCCCGGCCGGCGGCGAGCCCGTTCGGCTGCTCGCTCTTCGCCGCCGGCGGTGACCCGGCCCGCCCGCTGTTCGCCCGCAACTTCGACTGGGAGGACAACCCGGCGATGGTGCTGCGCACCGATCCGCCGGACGGCTACGCGGCGGTGTCCCTGGTGGACCTGTCGTACCTCGGGGTGGGACCGGACCCGACCGGGGACCGGCGGCTGCTCGACGCGCCGCTGCTGCCGTTCGACGGGATGAACGAGCGCGGGCTGGCGGTGGGGCTGGCCGCCGACGACAGCGCCACCGCGAAACCCGTGCCGGGTCGCCCCACGGTCGGCTCGGTGCGCATCCTGCGCCTGGTGCTGGACCGGGCGGCCACGGTGGACGAGGCGGTCGCCGTCTTCACTGAGCACAACCTCGACTTCGGCGGTGGGCCGGCGCTGCACTACCTGCTCGCCGACGCGGGTGGACGCTCGGCGGTGGTGGAGTTCGTCGACGGCGAGATGCGGGTCCAGCGCGGCGAGGAGCGCTGGCAGGCGCTGACCAACGTGCCGGTGATCGGCGTACCCGAGCCGAGGCTGCGCGCCGACCGGCGCTACGGCCTCATCGCCGCGGCCATGGACCGGACCGGGGCGGTGGTGGACGCCCCGGCGGCGCTGCGGATCCTCGACCAGGTCCGGCAGGGCCACACCCGGTGGTCGGTGACGTACGGCCTGCGCGACGGCGAGGTGCGGCTGGTCACCGCGACCGGGGGCGAGCGCCGCTACCGGCTGCCGATGAGCTGACCGGGTACGCGGAAGGGCCCGACCCCCACCGGGGGTCGGGCCCTTCGACGTGGCCCTACCAGCTCAGGTAGCCGGCCTGGGTCTGCACGTTGAGCTCGCGGAGCCGGACCAGCTCGGCCGACCAGGTCCGCCAGTCGGTCAGCTTCAGCACGTCCAGGCCCTTCTGGATGTCACTGGAGTAGATGTGTCCGTTGTAGTAGTACGACGACCAGGCGCCGCCCGTGGCGAGCTGGGTGTCCGACAGCGGACCCCGCTCCCAGTAGGCGATCTCCTTGGGCTTGGTCGAGTCGGTGAAGTCCCACACCGACACGCCACCCTGGTACCACGCCTGGACCATGATGTCCCGCCCGAGCACCGGGATCAGCGAGCCGTTGTGCGCCACGCAGTTCTCGGTGTCGGCGTTGACCCGCGGGATCTTGTAGTAGCTGCGGAACACCATCGTCCGGGCGTCGCCCCGGCCGGTGATGTCGTAGATCGCGTTCGCGCCCCGGTTCGGGCCGACGGTCTCGTTGCAGGTCGCCGCGCCACCGCCGCCCAGCTCGTCGGTGAAGACGACCTTGGTGCCCGCGTTGTTGAACGTCGCCGAGTGCCAGAAGGCGAAGTTCACCGTGTCCCGCACCTGGTTGATGACGCGGGGGGACTCGCGGTCGGAGATGTCCATCAGGACGCCGTCACCCATGCAGGCGCCGGCGGCGAGGTCCTTCGACGGGTACGCGGTGATGTCGTGGCAGCCGCTGGTCGCGGACGCCCGCCCCGGGACGCCCTCGTACCCGCCGTCCGGGAAGAGGTTCGGGGTGGCCACCACGGCCGCGTCGGTGGGCGACTTCACCGGCACCTTGACGATCGAGATGGAGTCGTGCGGCGGCTGGCAGTCCGGGAACTCGGCCCGCGGGCTGTACGACGAGACGTACAGGTAGACCGTCTTGCGGTCCTTGCCCGGGACCAGGGTGTGGGTGTGCGAGCCGCAGGCGGTCTCGACGGCCTTGACGTAGCGCGGGTTGGCCTTGTCGCTGATGTCGAAGATCTTGATGCCCTCCCAGGACTCCTTGACCGAGGCCGGCTGCGCGACGCTGCTGCAGGAGTCGTCGCTGCGCGAGGAGTCGGTGGAGAGGAAGAGCAGGTTGCCGTAGACGGAGATGTCGTTCTGCGAGCCGGGGCAGAGCACCTGCGACACGATGCTCGGCGCGCTCGGCTTGCCGATGTCGTAGATGACGAACCCGTTGTAGTTGCCGGCGAAGGCGTAGCGGCCCTGGAAGGCGATGTCGGTGCCGAACGCGGCCGCGGTGTCGAACGGCGCCTGCTTGGGCAGGTTGGCGATCTGGCGGAGGTTGGGGCTGCTGGAGATCTCGTCCACGCCGAGCGGGGGCGCCGCGGCCGGGCTCTGCGCGGCAGGGGTCTGCGCTACCGGGGTCTGCGCGGCGTGTCCGGGTGGGGCGGTGGCGACGCTGCCGAGCAGGAGGCCGGCCGCCGCCAGGCTCACGATCTTCAACTGCCGTCCTCGGGGACGGGGCGATCTGATCATCGGCGAGGCCCTTCGAAAGGGGAGGATGATTCTCGACACCTTATCGTCCTGCGAGGATTGTCGATGTGATCTGCGTCACACTATTGTCCGGTCTTCAATGGATACGATCGCTGCGACCTCGACCGGAGGGGGAGTCGCATGACCGCCCGACGTGGACGGACCCTGCTCGTTGTCACACTCGCGGCCGTGTTGCTGGCGGCGCTGTGGCTCGCCCTGCGGCCCGCCGATCGGGCCGCCCCGGTGACCGTCGGAGCGACCGGCGCGGCCACCCCGAGCCCGCCGGTCGGCCCCCCGGTGCTCGTGCCCGGCCGGCCCGGCGAGTCGGCCCTGGTCCGCCCGGCGCAGGAGGTCCGCGACACCGCCTCGCCCCGGCACAACTCCCTCGACGTCTGGTTCGTGCGGATGATGATCCCGCACCACCAGCAGGCCTTGGAGATGGCGGAGCTGGCACCCGACCGGGCCGCCAGCCCCGGGATCAGGGCGCTCGCCGACCGGATCCGGGCCGCGCAGGGGCCGGAGATCGGCCTGATGCGCGGTTGGCTGAGCGCCCGCGGCCTGCCGGCCGAGGTCCCCGGTCACGACCACGGCACCATGCGCGGGATGCAGTCGCCCGAGGCGGTCCGGCGGCTGACCGACGCCCGGGGCGCCGAGTTCGACCGGCTCTTCGTGGAGATGATGACCGCGCACCACCAGGGCGCCGTGACGATGGCCACCGACCTGCTGCGCGTCGGCGTCGACCAGCAGCTCAACGAGTTCGCCAACGCCGTCGCCACCGAGCAGACCGTCGAGATCGACCGGATGCGCGCCCTGCTCTGACGTCCCTGGCGGGCTCCCACCCCGGCACGCTCCCGCACCGGGATCACGCGTGCCGTCCGCGCCTGATGAACCGCCGTCGTCACCCCTTGGCGAGCCGGCGACCGGGCAGCGCCAGGGACGCCGACAGCAGCGCGGTCAGTGCGGCGAACCCGGCCACCGCGCCGGCAGCTCCCCCGACGGCGGTGAGGGTGGCCGCCACCGTCCCGGCGCCGAGCACCGACGCGGCCAGCGCCGGCCCGGCGCCGTCCCGGACCTCGCCCCGACGCCGGGCCCGCCGCACCGGCAGGAGCAGACCGGCGGAGAGCAGGGCGCAGCCGCCCGCGGCGAGCGGCAGCACCGGGCCACCGTCCGGGGCGAGACCGACCAGCTGGACGACCAGTGCCAGCACGATCGTCGGACCCGTCACGGCGGCGAACCCGGTCGTCACGAAGGGAAACGCCCCGGCCGCTCGTACCCGGGCGCCGACGGCGCGCACGGCCGGGTGGTCCGGGGCGATCGCCGCGGCGGCGCGGTGGGCGAGCAGCACCTCGGACCGGTCGGCGCCGCGGGCGAGCAGGACGTCGGCCCGCAAGGCGTGACTCTGGGCGTCCGTCGGGTCCAGCTCCAGGGCCCGCACGACCGCGGTCAGCGCCGCCCGGTGATCTCCCCGGACGTGCTCGGCGAGGGCCAGGAAGTGGTGGGCCTTGGCCAGGTCGGGTGCCAGCTCGACGGCGCGGGTGGCGGCGCGCACCGCCTCGTCCGGCTGGTCGCCGCCGATCAACGCCCCGGCGAGCCGGTGCCAGGCGCGGGCGTCGGACGGCTCGTCCGCCAGGTGCGCGCGCAGCAGCCGCACCGCGGCCGGCGCGTCCCCGCCCAGCAGCAACTCCCTGGCCTCGGCCACCCGGGACGGTTCGGCCTGCGCTCCGGTGACGGTCACGTCCGCTCCGCTCCACGGTGATCGGGAAACCGGAGGACAGTACCGCGCCTCCGACCCGGCCGGTGCCCCGTCCGGATCGGCGTGGGCCGGTCCGGGCCGCGCCCGTCAGAGCCGCTCCACCACCGGGCCCCGACACCGGTCGCGGGCGTCGAAGACGTACCGGGCGTGGCGGGTGACCAGCTCGTAGTCGAAGCTGTCGTGGTCGGTCACCACCACCACCGCGTCGGCCGCCGTGACCTCCCGCTCGGTGAGGTCGACCACGGTCACGCCGCCGGGGATGTGCTGCGGCTCGGCGTACGGCTCGACGGCGCGGACCTCGGCGCCCAGGGCGAGCAGTCGCTGGGCCACGTCCACGGCGGGGGAGTCCCGCAGGTCCCCGGTGTTCTTCTTGTACGCCAGGCCGAGCAGCAGCAGCCGGGCCCCGTTGGCCGAGCGGCCGGCCCGGTTGAGGCCGGCCATCACCCGCTGGGCGACGTGCTCGGGCATCTGGTGGTTGATGTCGTCGGCCAGCTCGATGAACCGGAACTGCCGCCCGAGGGTGCGCCGCACCTGCCAGGACAGGTAGCACGGGTCGATCGGCAGGCAGTGCCCGCCCACACCCGGCCCGGGCCGGAACGGCATGAACCCGAAGGGCTTCGACGAGGCGGCGTCGATGGCCTGCCACACGTCGATGCCGAGGTGGTGCGAGACCATCGCCAGCTCGTTGATCAGCGCGATGTTGACCTGGCGGAAGGTGTTCTCGATCAGCTTGGTCAGCTCGGCCACCTTGGTGGAGTCCACCGGCACGGTCCGCTCCACCAGCCGGCGGTAGAAGTCGTCCACCCGTCGCAGCGACGTCGGGTCCACCCCGGAGACCACCTTCGGGGTGTTCTCCAGCCGCCAGGTCGGGTTGCCCGGGTCGATCCGCTCCGGGCTGTAGCCGAGGTGGAAGTCGCCGGGGCTGCGCAGGCCGCTCTCCGCCTCCAGCAGCGGGCGGAGCAGGTCCTCCGTCGTACCCGGGTAGGTGGTCGACTCCAGCACCACCGTGCAGCCGGGCCGCAGGTACCGCGCGATGCCGTGGCCGGCCTGCTCCACGTAGCTCAGGTCCGGGGTGCCGTCGCGCAGCGGGGTGGGCACGGTGATGACGCAGATGTCGAAGCCCTCGGCGTCGGCGTACTCCGTGCTCGGCCGGTACCGGCCGCTGCCCAGCGCCCGGCCGAGCCGGTCGGCGGGGATGTCCTCGACGAACGACTCACCGGAGGCGAGGCGCTTGACCCGGTCGGAGTCGACGTCGAGCCCCACCACGTCCAGACCCGCCTCGACGGCGCGCATGGCCAGGGGCAGGCCGACGTACCCCTGACCGATCACGACGAGTTTCTCTGCGTTCACCCGGGGCTCCCGTGGGCAGAAGGAAGTGCGTTGAGGGGAGCCTAGAGGGCTTATTGGACTTAAAGTCCGTTTTCGCGTTATCGGTGCGTCGCGTCGGCGTCGCGGTCAGTTGTTGTTCGTGGGCGGTTCGGGCGCGGTCGACTCGGTGGTCGGCACCGGGTTGGCCGGCGTCGACGGGGTGGTCGGCGGCGGGTTGTCCGGCGTCGAGGGGGTGGTCTGCGGGGTCTGCGACGGGGTGGCGGTCGGCGTCTTGGTCGGCGACGGCTGGACCGGGCCGGTGGGCACCGGCGACACCGACGCCGACGGCGTGGCCGAGGGCCGGGTGCCAGGCTTCCAGGTCCGGTCCGGCCGGCCCGGCTGGTCGTCGCCGGCCTCCTCGGTCCCCGCCGGGGCCACTGCCGCGCCGCTGGGCGCGGTGGACGGAGCGGTGCTCCTGATGTTGGGGGCCCGGCCGTCGTCGGGCTGGCCGGCCGCGCCCAGGGCGGCCCCGAGCGCGCCGAGCGCCACCAGCACCGCTGCCGCGGCACCCGCCAGGGAGCCGCGTCGGCTGCCCCGCCGGACCGGCGCGACCGTGGCCGCCGGGGCCACCGGCAGGTCGTCCCGGGTGGTGCCGTGCGCCGCCGCGCCCCGCAGCGCCGGTGGCACGAGCGCGGTGGTCGCCCCGCCGTCGCCGAGGGCGGCCCGGGCGGCCGCGGCCATCTCCGCGCCGGTGGCGAACCGGTCCGCCGGGTCCTTCGCCAGCGCCCGGCTCACCAGGGCCCGGACCGCCGCCGGGATCTCGGCGGGCAGCTCCGGCGGCTCGTCGTCGAGGTGCCGGACGGCGACCTGCAACGGGTTGTCGCCGGTGAACGGCGGGCCGCCGGTGAGGCAGCAGTAGGCGACCGCACCCAGGGCGTAGATGTCCGTCGCCGCGGAGACCGGCCGCCCGGACGCCTGCTCCGGCGCCATGTAGAGCGCCGTGCCGGGGACGGCGTTGGTGCTGGTGATGCTCGTCACGTTCGTCGACCGGGCCACCCCGAAGTCGACCAGCACGACCGTGCCGTCCGCCTGGACCAGCAGGTTGCTCGGCTTGACGTCGCGGTGCACGATGCCGCCGGCGTGCGCCGCGTGCAGGGCCTGGGCCGCCTGCGCGACGACCGACATGGTCTCGGTCACGTCCAGGTGGCCGGCCGCCTCGATCCGCCGGGACAGCGGCTCACCCTCGACGAACTCCATCACCAGGTAGTCGGCCCGGTCGCCGTCGGGGAGCTGGTCCTCGCCGCAGTCGAAGACCTGCACGATGCCCGGGTTGCGCAGGGCGGCCATGATCCGGGCCTCGGCGCGGAACCGGGCGATGAAGTCGGGGTCGGAGACCAGCGCGGGCAGCAGCACCTTCACGGCGACCTGGCGACCGAGGACCATGTCGGTGGCACGCCAGACGTCGCCCATGCCGCCGGTGGCGACACGTTCGTCCAGCCGGTAGCGACCGCTGAGCACGATCTCCGATGACAACACCCGGATACCGTACCCAGAGCCGTCGGCGACGGCTCATCCCGATCTCCCCGGGACCGGCGGACCCGGGCCGCCGGCCGTCCAGCGTCGGTCACGGTACGAATGCGGGCCGTCGCTCTACGTGATCGGGCCGTCCGTAAGCTGGGTGAACCAGCCCTCCATGGCCGAGACCGACCGGCGGAGCGTCCGCGTCCCGCCCCTCGTTACAGCGACCCGCCGCAATCTATGGTAGATATTTCTCACTCTTTCCCGGCACCTGGTCGGCTTGTCCCTTAGCTCATCCGCTCCTACGGTTAGCCCGACTCGGGCCGGCCCCTGGTGTAGATGCGGCGCCACGCGGACCGCCGTACTGTCGCGGCGAGAAGGTCCATCATGCCGCCCGGGCGTTCGGTACGGGCGCGATCGGGTCAGCGGGGGGCTGATGGTGCGCGAAGAGGTCCGGCTGCCGGGCCGGAGGCGCTTCCCGCGTGCCCAGACGGCGTGGGCCCAGGTCGGACAGCGAGAACGGCGGATCCATGACCGGTGAGCTGACCGAGGCGGTCGCCGCGGCGCAGGCCGGCGACGAGGAGGCGTTCCGCTTTCTCTACCGCAGTCTCCAGCCCGGCCTGCTGCGCTATCTCACCGCCCTGGTCGGTGCCGACGCCGAGGACGTCGCCTCCGAGACCTGGTTGCAGGTCTCGCGGGACCTGCCCAGCTTCACCGGTGGGGAGTTCCGCGCGTGGACCGTCACCATCGCCCGTAACCGGGCCATGGACCATCTGCGCCGCCAGCGCCGCCGGCCGTCGCTGCCGGTACCCGTCCAGGCCCTCAGTGAACTGGCCGGGGACGCCGACACCGAGGAGCGGGCGGGTGAGACCATCGGCACCGAGGCGGCGCTGGCGTTGATCGCGACCCTGCCGCCGCGGGAAGCGGAGGCGGTGCTGCTGCGGGCGGTGATCGGGCTGGACGCCGAGACCGCCGGCCGGGTGCTCGGGCGACGCCCCGGCGCCGTTCGGACGGCCGCCCACCGGGGTCTGCGGCGGCTGGCCGGGTTGTTGGAACGCCGGGACATCTCTCCGGCGTCCGACGGCGAGCCCCGCCCCGCCCCGCCCCGGCCCCGAGGCGGGCGGCAGGGGTCGAGTGGGCCGCGGACCGAACCGGCGGACGGCTGACGTGAAGGGAAACGGGATGAACTTCCGCCGGTCCGACCGGCCGGGCGACCGGGCCGAGTCCGAGCGGCTGCTCGACGCGACCGGCGCCGGCGCGACCCCGGCCGGCGCCGCCGACCCCCTCGCCCAGCTGCTCTCCGCGGCCGCCGCCCCGCCCCGTCCCGGCGAACTGGCCGGTGAGCAGGCGGCGCTGGCCGCGTTCCGGGCCGCCCGCGCGTCGGGCGCGGTCGCACCGGTCGCCCCGCCCGGACGACGTCGCGGACTCACCACCGGCGTCGTGGCCTGGATCGCCGGGATCGCCGCCACCGCCACCGCCGGCGCCGCCTTCGCCGCCGTCACCCTCGACCGCCCGGCCGAGCCGGAGCGCCCGCCCCGTCCCTCGGCACCCGCGCCGACCACCCCCGACCGGTCGACGCCCTCCTCCGGCGGCTCGACCTCCGGCGGCTCGACCTCCGGTGCCCCCTCCGGTGCCCCCTCGGGCACGCCCGGTGCCGTCCCTTCGGCGACGACCACCGCCGGTGGGCCGGCCGGTGGCGGCAAGCCGGACAAGCCGTCCAAGAACGGGAAGCTGTCCGGGAAGTGCCGGGCGTACCTGGCCAAATCACCGCGGAACCGGGAGAAGGCGCTGCGGACCCCCGGATTCGCCGACCTGGTGGCGGCGGCGGGCGGCGCGGAGCGGGTGGAGGCGTACTGCCGGGAGTTGCTGACGGAGCCGGCCCCCGCCGCCTCCTCCGACCCGCAGGCCGCCCCGAGCTCTCCCGCTCCCACGCCCGACGCCAAGCCCAGCAAGAAGAAGAAGTAGTCGAAAACCCTTCACAGAAATTTCTTCCCGCCCGGGTCTGCGGATTCCATCTGTTAGACAGAAGATGGGTTGACCGCGAATTCGCCGGTGACGGCCGACGGCGCGGTGCGCCGGGCCGGATCCCAGCGTCGGGAGGGGGACCATCTCGTGGTGACGTCGCCGGAGTTGGACCGGACGACCGTGCTGCGGGAGGAGTCGGCCGCCGCGGGACATCTCGCCCGGATCTGCTTCAAGACCGGTCCACCGGTCCTCACCGGCGTCGAACTGGAATGGACCGTGCACGACGCCGCCGACCCCGCTCGACCGGTGGACCGGGAGCGGTTGCGGGCGGCGCTGGGGCCGCACAGCCCCGTCACCCTCGACGACACCAGCCCCGCAGCACCGCTCCGGCACGGCAGCAGCGTGACCGTGGAGCCGGGCGGGCAGGTGGAGGTCTCCACCCCGCCGCGACCGTCCGTCGCCGCGTTGATCCAGGCCACCGAGGCCGACATCGCCGAGGTGGGCGCCCTGCTCGATCGCGCCGGGCTGATGCTCGGCAGCACCGGCATCGACCCGTGGCGCCCGCCCCGTCCGGTGGTCGAGACCCCCCGCTACCGCGCCATGCGGTGCGTCTTCGACCGGCGCGGACCGGCCGGCCGGACCATGATGTACAGCACCGCCGGCCTGCAGGTCTGCCTCGACGTCGGGGAGTCCGCCGACCTGGCCGACCGCTGGGCGGCGGTGCACGCGGTCGGCCCACCCCTGGTCGCCGCGTTCGCCACCGCCGACCGGCACGCCGGCCGGCGGACCCGCTGGGCGTCCGCCCGGATGGCCGCCTGGCTCAGCATCGACCCGGCCCGCACCGGGCCGGTCTGGTCGCCGTACCGTCCCGACGAGGACCCGGTCGCGGCCTGGACGCGCTACGTCCTCGCGGCGCCGCTGCTCTGCCTGCGCCACGACGGTCCGGACTGGACGCCGCCGCCCGGGGTCACCTTCGCCGACTGGCTCCACGGCGCGCTGCCCCGCCCACCCACCACGGACGACCTCGACTACCACGTCAGCACGCTCTTCCCGCCGGTGCGGCCCCGGGGCTACCTGGAGGTGCGCTACCTGGACGCGCAGCCCGGCCGGGACTGGACCCTCCCGCTGGCCGTGCTGACCGCGTTGCTGCGGCGGCCGGAGACGGCGCGCGCGGCCCGGGCGATCGCCACGCCGGTCGCCGACCGGTGGCACGCGGCGGCCCGGTACGGCCTGGCCGACCCGCCGCTGGCCGCGGCCGCCGCGGCCCTGCTCGACCTGGCCCTGACCGCGCTGCCCGAGCTGGACCTGCCGGCCGGCATGCACGACGAGACGAGCCGAGGAATCCGGCGGCGGCGCACCGCCGCGGAGAGGGGGCACCGGTGACCGGTACGACCAGCGAACAGTTGGGGATCGAGCAGTTGCGCAGCCGGATCGCGGCGGAGCTGGAGCGGACCCGGGCCCGCACCGCGCTGCTGACCGGGGCGGTGGACGACGACGACCTGATGCGCCAGCACTCGCCGATCATGTCACCGCTGGTCTGGGACCTCGCCCACGTGGGCAACCAGGAGGAGCTCTGGCTGGTCCGCGACGTGGGTGGCCGCGAGCCCGTCCGGCACGACATCGACGATCTGTACGACGCGTTCAAGCAGCCCCGCAAGGACCGCCCCGCGCTGCCGCTGCTGCCGCCCGGGGAGGCGCGCGCCTACCTCGCCACGGTCCGGGACAAGGTCCACGACCTGCTCGACCGGGTGCCGTTCACCGACCGTCCGCTGCTGGCCGACGGCTTCGCCTTCGGCATGATCGTGCAGCACGAGCAGCAGCACGACGAGACGATGCTCGCCACCCACCAGTTGCGCTCCGGTCCCGCCGCACTGGACGCGCCGCCCCCGCCCGAGCCGAGGGCCCGGGTCGCCGGTGAGGTGCTGGTGCCGGCCGGCCCGTTCACCATGGGCACCTCCACCGAGCCGTGGGCGCTGGACAACGAGCGCCCCGCGCACACCGTCGACCTGCCGGCGTACGCGATCGACGCGGCGCCGGTCACCAACGGCCGGTACCGGGAGTTCATCGCCGACGGCGGCTACGACGACCCGCGCTGGTGGAGCGACGCCGGTTGGCGGCACCGCACCGAGGCGGGGCTGACCGCGCCGATGCACTGGCGCCGCGACGGCGACGGCTGGGCCCACCGGCGGTTCGGCCGGTGGTCGCCGGTACGCGACGACGAACCGGTGGTGCACGTCTGCTTCTTCGAGGCGGAGGCCTTCGCGGCGTGGGCCGGCCGCCGGCTGCCCACCGAGGCGGAGTGGGAGAAGGCGGCCCGGTGGGACCCGGCGACCGGCCGGTCCCGCCGCTACCCGTGGGGCGACGACGACCCGACCGCCGAGCACGCCAACCTGGGGCAGCGGCACCTGTGGCCGGCCCCGGTCGGCGCGTACCCGGACGGCGTCTCGCCGCTGGGCGTGCACCAGCTCATCGGTGACGTCTGGGAGTGGACGTCGACGCCCTTCCGCGGGTATCCCGGCTTCGCCGCCTTCCCCTACCGGGAGTACTCGGAGGTCTTCTTCGGCGACGACCACCGGGTGCTGCGCGGCGGCTCGTTCGGCACCGACCGGGCCGCCTGCCGGGGCACCTTCCGCAACTGGGACTACCCGATCCGGCGGCAGATCTTCAGCGGTTTCCGCTGCGCCCGTGACGCCCGGCCCGAGGAGGCGCACGGATGACCCGGGGCGCCGTCTGATGTGCCGCCACCTGGCCTATCTCGGAGCGCCGGTGCCCCTGCGCGCCCTGCTGTACGACCCGCCGCACTCCCTGGTGCGGCAGTCCTGGGCACCCCGGGACATGCGTGCCGGCGGCACGATCAACGCGGACGGCTTCGGTGTCGGCTGGTACCCCGCCGCGCCCGACCCGGCCTCCGGGCTGCCGCCCGGGTCGATCCCCGGCACCGCGACACCCCGGGAGGACGGGGAGCCGCTGCGCTACCGCCGAGGCACCCCGATCTGGGGCGACACCGCCCTGCCGCAGCTCGCCGCCGTGACCACCAGCGGCGCGGTGCTGGCCGCCGTCCGCTCCGCCACGGTGGGCATGCCGGTGTCGGAGACCGCGGCGGCGCCGTTCGCCGAGGGGCGGTGGCTGTTCAGCCACAACGGCGTGGTCCCCGGCTGGCCGGACCCACTGGTCCCGCTCGCCGCCGGCCTGCCCGTGCGCGACCTGCTCACCCTCGACGCCCCGACGGACTCGGCGCTGCTGTGGGCGCTGGTCCGGCACCGCCTGCGGACCGGCGCCGACCCCGCCGACGCGGTCGGGCAGACGGTGACCGAGGTGGCCAAGGCGGCCCCCGGCGCCCGGCTGAACCTGCTGCTGACCGACGGGCGCAGCGTGGTGGCCACCGCGGTCGGGCACGCGCTGTCGGTACGGGACACCGGGGACGCGGTGCTGCTGGCCTCGGAGCCGCTGGACGACGATCCCGGCTGGCGAGCGGTACCGGACGGGCAGCTGGTGGTCGCCACGCCGGCCGGGGTGCGCACGCGCGCCCTGACGGGAGCGTGAGGCGGAGAAGGTCTCGCAAGGGGAGTCAGGCACGCACGCCCAACGGAAGGGACACCTGATGAGCGCGGAGCCACTGGAGATATACCTCGAGGAGCAGGACCTGGGGCGTGGGCTGCGGGAGGACGTGCGGGTCGGGCTGACCGCCGACCCGAAGTGGCTGCCGCCGAAGTGGTTCTACGACGCCCGTGGCAGCGAGCTGTTCGAGGAGATCACCCGGCTGCCGGAGTACTACCCGACCCGCGCCGAGCGCGCCGTGCTGGCCGGGCGGGCGGCGGACATCGCCGAGCTGACCGGCGCCAAGACGCTGATCGAGCTGGGTTCCGGCTCGTCGGAGAAGACCCGACTGCTGCTGGACGCCTTCACCCGGCGCGGCGGCCTCGGCACGTTCGTGCCGCTGGACGTCTCGGTCAGCGCGCTGCGCCAGTCCACCGCGCGGATCGCGGCCGACTACCCGGGGCTGCGGGTACGGGGAATCGTCGGCGACTTCACCCACCAGCTCGACCGGCTCCCCACCGGCGGTCGGCGGCTGGTGGTCTTCCTCGGCGGCACCATCGGCAACCTGCTGCCGGCCGAGCGCGCCGCGTTCCTGACCGCCATGCGCGCGGCGTTGGAGGCGGGAGACTGGTTGCTGATCGGCACCGACCTGGTCAAGGATCCCCGGGTGATCGTGCCGGCGTACGACGACGCGGCCGGGGTGACCGCGGAGTTCAACCGCAACGTCCTGCGGGTGATTAACCGGGAGCTGGGCGCGGACTTCGACCCGCAGGCGTTCACCCATGTGGCGCGCTGGGATCCGGAGCGGGAGTGGATCGAGATGCGCTTGCGCGCCGAGCGGCCGATGCGGGTCCGGGTGCTGGACCTGGAGGTCGACTTCGCCGCCGGTGAGGAGCTGCGTACCGAGGTCTCGGCGAAGTTCCGCCGGGAGGGCGTCGCCGCGGAGCTGGCGGCGGCCGGCTTCGCGGGACAGCAATTCTGGACCGATGCCGACGACCTGTTCGGGGTGACGCTGGCCCGGGCCGAGTGACCCGCGGCGGCCAGCCGCGGCCCGGTGGGCTAGGCTGGCCGGTGCGAAGGGGAGTAGCCCCCAATGTCGTGGTCGACACACTGGTGCGTTCCGCATCCGGCCACGCGGCCCCACCGATGGTGAGGCGGGCGAGACCTTCGACTCTGGCTGTCACAGCCGGGTCGAGGGCGCCCCTGTACCTCCTCCCGGCATGATCGGGAAAGGTTTCCATGGACGGGTTTCTCGCCGCGCTGGTGATCAGCTTCGGTGTCATCTTCGTCGCCGAGCTGGGGGACAAGTCCCAGCTCATGGCGCTCACCTTCGCCACCCGCTTCAAGCCGGTGCCGGTGCTGATCGGGATCACCGTCGCGACCGCGATCGTGCACCTGGCCTCGGTGGCGATCGGCTACGGCCTCAACGCGGCCCTGCCCACCGGCTGGATCTCGCTGATCGCGGGTCTGGCGTTCCTCGGCTTCGGCGCGTGGACCCTGCGCGGCGACAAGCTCACCGAGGAGGAGAAGCGCAAGGCGGAGAAGACCGGCAAGTCGGCCGTCATCGCGGTGGGCGTGGCGTTCTTCCTCGCCGAGCTGGGCGACAAGACCATGCTGGCCACCATCACGCTGGCCACCAAGTACGGCTGGTTCGGCACCTGGCTCGGTTCCACGCTGGGCATGGTGGCGGCGGACGCCCTCGCCATCCTGGTGGGCCGGATGCTGGGCCGGCACCTGCCGGAGCGGACCATCCGGTACGGCGCCGCGGTGCTCTTCGCCATCTGCGGGCTCTGGCTGATCCTCGAGGCGGTCGGCGAGCTCTGAGCCGCCGGGCGTCGACGCCGCCAGCGCCGAGTAGCGCCCCCAGCGTGGGGTAACGCCCCGGGGTGAGGTGGGAAGAGCTGTTGCACCAGGGCGTCCAGGTGGCGGTGGCCCTGGTCGAGATCGTCGGCGCGCTGATCATTTTCGTCGGCGCGCTCTGGGCGGCGCTGCGGTTCGTGACCGAGGGGTTGCGGCACCGCGGCGCCGCCGTGTTCACCCCGATCCGGCTCTCCCTCGGCCGCTTCCTCGCCCTCGGGCTGGAGTTCCAGCTCGCCGCGGACATCCTGCGGACCGCGGTCTCCCCGACCTTCGCCCAGATCGGCCAGCTCGCGGCCATCGCCGCCATCCGGACCGCGCTGAACTTCTTCCTCCGCCGGGAGATCGAACACGAGCAGCGCCAGGTTCGTGCCGAGCGCGCTGGCGCGGACGGGTGAGCGCCGCTCTCGCCGCCACCGTGAGCGGGCTGGCGCTGCTGTCCGGGGCCGTCGTGCTGGCCACGGGTGGCCGCGGGCGTACGGCGCTGCGGGTGCTGCTGGACCTGCTGATCGCCGCCGGCCTGCTCCAGCTGGGCACCGGGCGGAGCTGGACCGCGCTGGCCGGCGCCGCGGCGGTCATCGCGCTGCGCCAACTGCTCTGGGTCAGCCTGTCCGCCGGCGGGTCCGGCCTGCCGCCGACTATGGCAGGGCCTCTGCGGGTAAGACGATCACGACCTACCGTCAGCGGTAAGGCGCGAAACGGCAGATAGCGGGAGGATGACCCCATGAGCAGGCATGACGAGCCCAACGAGTTCGGCTTCGCCGGCGGTGCCACGGCCCCCGAGCCCCCGGCGGGCGGCCGGATGGACGAGCAGGACCGGGCCGAGGCGGTGGCGGTGCCCGGCGACGACCTCACCGAGCCGTTGAGCGACGCGCTGTACGAGACCGAGGAGACCGACGAGGAACGCACGGTCGAGCGGCGGCACTGAGCCCCGGCACGCCCGCGGCGGCGGACCCCGTCGGGTCCGCCGCCGCGACCGGGACCGTCAGCGCGGCGAGGGCAGCACCGACAGCCGGACCGGCGTCTCCTCGCACAGGACCGCCAGCCGCTTGACCAGCTCCGCCGCGTCGGCGTACGGGTCGAGGAGGCGGGCCTCGTCGGGGACCAGCGACGGCACCCGGACGTGCGAGATGAGCGGGTGCAGCGGGCGGCTGTCCACCTCGCCGGCGCCGAAGAGGTCCTCGTGGAGCTTCTCCCCGGGGCGTAGCCCGGTGAAGACGATCTCGGTCGGGTGGGACGCCTCGGCGGCCAGCCGGCGGGCCACGTCGGCGATCCGCACCGGCTCACCCATGTCCAGCACCAGCGCCTCCCCGCCCCGGCCGATCGAGGCCGCCTGCAGCACCAGGTGGACCGCCTCCTGCACGGTCATGAAGTACCGGGTGACGTCCGGGTGGGTCACGGTGATCGGCAACCCGGCCTCGACCTGGGCCTGGAACGCGGTGAGCACCGAGCCCCGGCTGCTGAGCACGTTGCCGAAGCGGACGCTCAGGAACGCCGCGTCGAACCGGCTGGCGTAGTGCGCGGTCAGCCGCTCGGTGATCCGCTTCGAGTAGCCCAGCACGCTGACCGGGTTGGCGGCCTTGTCGGTGGAGATGTTGACGAACTCCGCGACGTCCCGGCACGCCTCCAGCACGTTGAGGGTGCCCTGGACGTTGGTCTTGATCGCCTCGCCCGGGTGGCGTTGCAGCAGCGTCAGGTGCTTCAGCGCGGCGGCATGGAACACCACGTCGGGCTGCCGGTCGGCCACGATTCGCGCGATGCCCTCGGCGTCGCGGATGTCGGCGAGGATCAGCTCCGGCCCGTCCAGGAGGGCGCGGCCGTGCAGTGACATCTGCAGCGCGTGCAAGGCCGACTCGTCCCGGTCCAGCATCATCAGCTCACCCGGGTCGCAGCGGGCGATCTGCCGACACAGCTCCGAGCCGATCGAGCCGCCCGCCCCGGTCACCAGGACCCGCCGGCCGGCCAGGCCGTTGCGCTCCACGGCCAGCTCGGCCACCCGCTGCGCCCGCCCGAGCAGGTCGGTGATCTGCAGGTCGCGTACGTCCGTGGCCGCGACCGGACGGTCCAGCAACTCCCGGACCGGAGGGAGCACCTTGAACGCGGCGCCGGCCCGCAGCGTGCGGCGGCGCACGTCCCGCATCAGCTCGGGGTCCGAGCTGTTGAGCGAGAAGATCACCGTGGTGGCGCGGGTGCGCTGCACCGCCTGTTCGAGCTGCTCCCGGCCGCCGAGCACCCGAAGCCCCTCCAGGCGCAGCCACTGCTTCTCCCGGTCGTCGTCGAGCAGGCCCACCGGCAGGTAGCTCCCCCCGGGATCACCGGTGAGCACCCGGACCAGGCGTTCGCTCGCGGCGTCCACGCCGTAGATCAGGGTCCGGTTCGCCGAGGGGACCGGCCGGTCGTCACGGTCTCGGCGCCACCGGTACGCGGCCCGCCCGCCGGCCATCAGCAGCAGGGCGAGGGCTCCGCCGGTCACCGGGACGCTCGCCGGCACCGGCCGGTCGGCCATCGGTGCCAGCGCCACCAGCGCCACGATCGCCGTGAGGACCGTGGTGCCGGCCAGGTTGCGCGCCTCGCCGACGCTGCCGATCGGGTGCCGACCTCGCACGGTCGAGCGCACCTGCTCGATCGCGGAGTGCACCACGGCGCAGACGAGCGCGGTGCCCAGCGCCGCCGCGGTCTGCGTGGGGGTGAGCCCGAATTCGTACCGGGCCCAGGTGGCGACCAGAAATCCGGCGCACCAGGCGCCGGTGTCGAGCGTTAGCAGAGACAGAGTCTTCGCGCGTCGGGTGACCCAGTCACGCCGAGGTGTCGTCGGATCGGCCGGGGGGTCTGCTTGGTCCATGGGTGTCCTCTGCTTTTGTTCCTGATTGCGAGGATTCAGGGCTCTTGGGAGATCGGATCGTCTACATTCGTTTAGTCACTTCACGGCAAGCTCGCGACGAATAGATCCTGACACGTCGTTTGCGGAGTATAGGGGGATTTCGTGCAGTTTCACCGGCTAGCTGTCCCGCCGGAACGGAGGGCGTGATGGACGTTCGCTCCTGCCTGCGCCTGGTCCGCCGACACTGGTGGATCGTCCTGGTCACGCTGATGGTCGCGGTCGGTTCGGCGGCCCTGATCACCGTCCGTACGCCGCCCCGGTACGACGCCTCGGTGACGTTCTTCGTCACCACGCCGAGCCAGGGCGTCACCGACGCGTACCAGGGCAGCCTCTTCCTCCAACAACGCGTCAAGTCGTATGCCGACCTGCTCCGCAGCGATCGGCTTGCGCAGAGCGTGGTCGCCGAGTCCCCGCTCGGGCTGACCGCCGACGAGGTCCAGCGCCGGGTGAGCACCTCCACCGAGACCGGCACCGTGCTGCTGCGGGCCACCGTCACCGACACCGACCAGACCCGGGCGATGCGGGTGACCGAATCGCTCTCCGCCAACTTCGTCGAACTGGTGCAGAAGATCGAGACGCCCGCCGAGGGCCGGTCGGCGCCGGTCAAGATCGAGGTGGTCAGCGGCCCCCGGGTCACCTCCCGCCCGGTCTCCCCGCAGCCCACCCGCAACCTGGTCATCGGGGGCCTGGTGGGGCTGCTGCTCGGCGCCGCGCTGGCCGTGCTGCGCGGGGTGGCCGACGTCCGGCTGCGCGACGCCGCCGGCCTGCAACGGGTCACCGGCAGTCCGCTGCTGGGTGAGATCCCGTTCGAGGCGGGGGCGAAGTCGGCCCCGCTGATCGTGGGCGAGTCGGCGACCTCCGCCCGCGCCGAGGCGGTCCGCAAGCTGCGCACCAACCTGCGCTTCGTGGACGTGCACGAGCCGGCCCGGGCCATCGCGGTCACCAGCGCCCTGCAGGGCGAGGGCAAGACCACGCTCTCCTGCAACCTGGCGATCGCCCTGGCCGAGGCCGGCTGGCGGGTGCTGCTGGTCGACGCCGACCTGCGGCGGCCGAAGGTCGCCGACTACCTCGGCCTCGACGGCGGCGTGGGCCTGACCGACGTGCTCGTCGGCGACGTGCAGGTCGGCGACGTGGTGCAGCGGTGGGGCGACAAGTCGCTGCTGGTGCTGCCGAGCGGGTCCACCCCGCCGAACCCGAGCGAGCTGCTCGGCTCGAAGGCGATGGCCGACCTGCTGCTCGCGCTGCGCGAGTCGGCCGACATCGTGGTGATCGACACCGCGCCGCTGCTGGCCGTCACCGACGGCGTCGTGGTGGCCGTGCAGGCCGACGGCGCGCTCCTGGTCACCCAGCAGGGGCGGACCTCGCGGACGCAGGTGGCCGCGGCGGCCCGCGCGCTGCACTCGGTCTCGGTACGCCTGCTCGGCTGCGTGCTCAACATGACCAAGGTGGCCAAGGCCGACGCGTACCAGTACGAGGCCTACCGGATCGCGACCGCCATCCCGCCCGCGGTCCCGGCGGAGCGGGCAGCCTCGCCGGAGCGGCGTACCGCCGCGGGCGGCGTCAACGGCACGGTGGATCGGACGCAGGAACTCACCCGGCTGCCCCGATGAGCGTCAGCACCGGCCCCACCGACCGTTCGATCTCCTCGGCGCAGCGCCGGAAGTCCGCCGGGGTGCCGCCGACGGGGTCACCCAGGTCGTCCGCGTCGGGGGTGGCCGGTTGCAGCCGCCCTCGGGCGCGGGCGGCCGCCCGCACCGCGTCTCGCAGTGGCGTGTCGACCCGCTCCGGCGGGTCGGCCGCCACGGCGAGCCGCGCGAACTGGCGCAGCGTGAACGTCCGGTGCAGCGCCGCCGGGGCGAGCGCGGTGCACCGGGACCGCTGTGCGCGGGTGGCGGTGAGCACCAGCGTGGCCGCGGTGAGGTGTTCCGCCCGCAGCTCGCGGCTGACGAAACCGGTGGGGTCGGCGCCGCCGTCGGCGACGACGTCCGCCGCGTACGGGTGCATCGGCCGGCCGTCGACGGCGTGGGTGCCGGCGCTGGTCACGGTGACCGGCCGGTCGCCGAGCAGGCGCCGGACGATGTACTCGGCCATCGGTGAGCGGCACATGTTGGCGTGGCACACGATGAGCAGCTCGTCGGCCATCTCGGTCCCTCTCGTGGGTGGGGTCGCGGGAGGGGGCGCCGCGACGGCGGTCGTTCTCCGGCGGTCGCGGCCGGACACAGAGGGGATGCCGGCATCCTATGCGCCGGCGCGGGCGGGCCGCGTCGGTGCCGCGCCGAACCGGCGGACGGGGACCGGCCGATGAGGATCGGCATCCTGTCGTACCACTTTCCGCCGGAACCGGCGTTCATCCCGGGCAGCCTCGCCGAGGAGCTGGCCGCGCGCGGGCACGAGGTCCGGGTACTGACCGGCTTCCCGGACTACCCGGGCGGCCACGTCTACCCGGGCTGGCGGCAGCGGTGGCGGCACCTGACCCGCAGTGAGCGGCTCTCCGTACGCCGGGTGCCGCGCTACGCCGGGGGTGACGGCTCCACGGGGGCGCGGATGGCCAGCTACCTCTCCTTCGCCGGCAGCGCGGCGGTGGTCGGGCGGCGCTACCTGGCCGACGTGGACGTGCTCTACGTCTTCCAGTTGCCGGCGACCACCTTCGCCACCGCCGGCCTGCTCCGCCTGCTCAACCAGGTGCCCGTCGTCCTGCACGTGCAGGACCTCTGGGCGGAGGAGGAGGCGGCCGTCGGCGAGGGCGCCGAGCGGCGGGGCTGGCCGGGGCGGATGGCCACCACCATGCGTCGCGTGCTGCGCGAGGCCGACGCGGTGGCGGTCAGCGCACCGTCCATGGGGGAGCGGCTGCTCTCCGACGGCGTCGGCCCGGACCGGGTCCGCACGGTGCTCAACTGGACGGACGAGCGGATCTTCCAGCCGGTCCGGCCGAGCCGTGCCGCGCGGCAGCTGATCCGCCGTGACGACCGGTGCGTGGTCATGCACGCCGGGACGATCGGGGTGCGGCAGGGCCTGGAGACCGCGGTCCGGGCGGCGGCGGCGCTGGACGGCCGGACGGACCTGGTGCTGGTCGGGTCGGGTGCGGAGGAGCGGCGGGTGCGGGGGCTCGCCGCCGAGCTGCGCGCCGAGAACGTCCGCTTCGTGGAGCGCCGGTCCCCGGTCGAGATGCCGGACCTGTACGCCGCCGCCGACTACCAGCTGGTGATGCTGCGCAACCTGCCGGAGCTGCGGGGCAGCGTGCCCGGCAAGTTGCAGGCGGCGCTCTCCTGCGCCGCGCCGGTGATCGCCTCGGCCGCCGGGGACACGGTGGAGCTGGTGGAGCGGGCGCGCGCCGGGCTCTCCTGCCCGCCCGAGGACTGGACCACCCTCGCCGACCGGTTCTGGCTGGCCTCCACGATCCCGGCAACGGCCCGCTCCGAGATGGGCCGACGGGGGCGCGAGGCGTACCTGCGGGAGATGTCGCTGCGGGCGGGGGTGGACCGGATCGAGGAGTTGCTGAGCGAGGTGGCCACCGGCCGCCTTCAGCCTCGCTGAGTGCCGAACGAAGCTCGCGACCGGTCTTTACCCGCCTCAAAGGGTGATTTCCCGACGCAAGCATCGTTGTTAATGCTAGAAAGCGACGAATGGTCATTTCTGTCCGTTTCTGGAGCGGGAGAGTGGTGTGACGGAGAGTGGAGTGTCGCGCCGGGGCCGGCGCAGGTCCCGGCGACGGACCCGGGCGCGGATCCGACGCGCCCTGCTCGCCGGACTCGTGGCCGGCGCCCTGCTGGTGGCGGGGGCCGGCTGGGTCGGCTTCCGGGGCTGGCAGGCGCGGGCCCACCTGCTGAACGCGGCGGGCCTCGCCCGGGAACTCAGCGCGCAGGTGGTCGGCGGCGACTTCGACCGGGCCCAGCGCACCCTGGCCGCCCTCCAGGAACAGGCGGGTGCCGCCCGGGACGCCACCGGCGACGCGGGCTGGTGGCTGGGCCAGCGGACCCCGTACGCCGGGGACGACCTCGGGGCGGTGCGGCAGATCGCGGTGGCGATCGACGACCTGGCCCGACGGGCGTTCCCCACGCTGCTCCGGACCGACCTGGCCACCCTGCTGCCCACGCAGGGCCGCCTGGACGTGGCCCGGCTGCGGGCGGTGTCGGCGGAGCTGACCGCGGCGGACGCCGCCGTCCGGCAGACCCGGGCCAGCCTCGACGCGGTGCCGACGGAGAACCTGGTCGACCAGATCCGGACCGCCCT
The DNA here is from genome assembly GCF_036902725.1 of Micromonospora psammae. Taxonomy (NCBI): domain Bacteria; kingdom Bacillati; phylum Actinomycetota; class Actinomycetes; order Micromonosporales; family Micromonosporaceae; genus Micromonospora; species Micromonospora psammae. The sequence continues at coordinate 151,211 of NZ_JBAKHM010000006.1, forward strand.
GACCGACCTGCGGGTCCAGATCGATCGGCTGGTCGGCCTCACCGGCGCGGCGGACAAGGGCGCGAAGGTGCTGCCCCCGCTGCTCGGCGCGGACGGGCCCCGCACCTACCTGCTGGTCTCGCAGAACCTCGCGGAGCTGCGGGCCACCGGCGGCATGTTCGGCGCGTACGCGGTGATCCGCGCCGAGAACGGGCGGGTGCGCATGGAGAAGCAGGGGACCAGTGCCCAGATCGGACGGCTCAAGCGGCCGTTGTCGGTCGATCCCGAGGTGCGCGCCCTCTGGGCGGACCTGCCCGGGACGTATCCCGCCGACGTCAACCTGACCCCGCACTTCCCGACCGCGGCGAAGCTCTACCGCGACATGTACCGGCGGCACGCCGGCGGCACGGTCGACGGGGTGCTGGCCGTCGATCCGGTCGTACTGTCCTATCTGCTCCAGGCCACCGGCCCGGTACGGGTGCCCGGTGGCACCACGCTGACCGGCGACCGGGTCGTCCGCACGCTGCTCAGTGACGCGTACCAGAAGTTGGACGGCGGTGGCCAGGACGCCTTCTTCGCCGCCTCGGCCGCCGCGGTCTTCGACGCCTTCCTCACGAAGAACGTCAACCATAGGGCGCTTTTGTCGGCTTTCGACCGCTCTATCACCGAACGGCGGATATTGTTCTGGAGTGCCCGACCTGAGGAACAGCAGACTCTCGGCGACAGCCGACTCGCCGGAGCGCTCCCCGACAAGGAGAGCGCTCCGTCGGTGGGCGTGTACCTCAATGACGGCAGCGGGGCCAAACTCGGCTACTACCTCCGGCAGTCGGCGACCCTCACGGTCGGCAACTGCGTCGAGGACGGACGCCGGGAGCTGCGGCTCCGGTTCACCCTGCACTCCGCCGCCCCGAAGTCCGGCCTCAGCGAATCCGTGCTCGGGCTCGGCAAGGCCGGTGATCCCTACACCGCTCGCACCCTCGTGTCGGTGTACACCCCGCCCGGCGGCGCGGTGCTCGCCACCCGGCTCGACGGCCAGCCCACCCCGGTGGGCAGCGGCGTCGAGCGCCGCCGGCAGGTCGTCCTCGCCAACGTCGAGGTACGCCCCGGCGCGACCCGCACCCTCGAGGTCGACCTGCTGACCGGCCGCAACAGCGTCGGCACGCCCGAGCTCCGGCTCACTCCGACCGCCACCCCGTGGACCACCCAAGTAGTCACCGCAACAAGCTGCAACCAGTAGGAGGAGACCACCATGCGGCTATCCCGCATCATCATGGCGCTCACGGTCGGCCTGGCCGTCGTGGCGGCGCCGACCGCGGCGGGGGCGGCGCAGCCGCAGCCAGCGCCCGGCGTGCCACAGCCGGGGCCCGGCACGCCACAGCCACCACCGGACTACGTGCCGGGACCGGCGAAACTCATCGCCGAACCGACCACGATCTTCCTCGGCAAGTCCGTGCTGCTCACTGGTACCGGCTTCGGTCCCAACGAGACCGTGCGGATCGTCGTCACCGTGGCCCCCCTCGCGGCCTCGGTACCCGGTCAGGCGCCGGCCCGCCGCAGCGACGGCAGTGCCGTCGCGATGGCAGCGGTCGCCTACGCGCCGCAGCCGGCCCCGCGCGAGTTCACCGTTCAGACGGACGAGAACGGACGGTTCACCGTGCGGTACCGGCCGACCGTGGTCGGCCAGCTCACCTTCACCGCCACCGGACTGGAGTCCGGGCAGGTCGCCAGCGCGACCGTCACGGTGCTCAAGAAGAAGCGAGCCCCGCACGACGGCGGCAAGCTGCCGGTGACCGGCGACGACATGGGCACACCGCTCAAGGTCGGTGGCGGTCTGGTCGGCGCCGGCATGGTGTTGATGCTCACCACCTTCGCCTGGCGGCGTCGCAACCGCTTCAACGTGAACTGAACCGAACGGCACGACTGCGACAAGACGGACGCCCGTCGGACCACCGGTCCGGCGGGCGTCCGCCGTACCCGGGGGCACCGCTCAGCCGGTGGTCGCGGGCGCCGGCAGGTCCACCGAGAGCACCCGGCCCACCGGTTGGAACCCGGCGGCGTCGTACAGGCGGCGCGCGGGATTGCCGTCGGTGACCTCCAGACCCAACGAGGGAAGCCCCGCCGCCCGGGTGCCGCGCAGGGCGTGCCCCAGCAGCGCCCACCCCGCCCCGCGGCCCTGCGCGATCGGCACCACCGCCAGGTTGAGGATCCAGCCGCACCCGTCGGTGGTCCACGGCACCGGGCCGGCGCAGAGGACGTGACCGGCGCTGCGCCCGTCCGGGCCGACCAGCCGCGCCGAGGCGGTGAGCAGCGGCGGCACCGGGTCGCCGTCGGCGAACATCGCCCGGATCTCCGCGGTGTCGCCCGGTTGCCACGAACCGTCCGGATGCCCCGGCCCGTAGGCCGCCGGCAGGCCCTCGGCCAGGTCGTCGTCCCAGCCAGCGGCGGCGAGCGACCAGCCGGCGGGCAGTTCCGCCGGCTCCGGCAGCCGGGACAGGTCGTGCCGCAGTTCGGTGGCCGCCCGGCGCAGGGCGAGGCCGCCACCGACCAGGGCGTCCACCAGCGCGTCGTCCGCCGTCTCCAGCCGGTGCCCGGCGAGGTCCCGGCGCGCCTGGTCGGCCACCCGCCCCCGGTCGCCGCCCGGGAGGGGGGTCACCGCGGCGGCGACCGGGCTGCCGTCGTCATCGCGCAGGCGCAGCCGGGCGAGCCGTCGACCGTCCGGCGTGGACAGCAGGGACAGGGTGGGGTCTGCGGGATCCGGCGTCAGCGGCACCCCCGCACCGTAGTGTCGGCGCGCGCCCCGACTCCAGCCGATATCACCCGCGCTCGGGTGACGCGTCCGGCTCACTTCCGCCCCGGCGACGACGGGGCGGGTTCCGCCGGGTGCTGCCGGCTGCGTCGACATTGCCGGGGGTACGCGCCGAAGCGCCCCCCGGACGTCGGCTGACCGGTGCTGCGCGGGCCGTGGCGCGCGTACGTGGCTGGGGTGTTCGGGCGGGTTGTCCGGTTCGGGGGGTGTCGGCTCTGCAGGGGTCGGCTGTCCGTATCCGCACCGTCGTGACCGGTTTTTGCGGTGCCGGCGGCACGCTCAGGTCGGAATCGTGGCGGGGCCGGGGTCGTTACATCTCCTGTACGACCGCAGCAGCAGCGACTTCCGCTGCGGGGACTGATGACCCCGCCCCCGGCGGGGATGACCGCAGACGGTGGGTCGTTACATCCCGCTGGACGATCGCACGGGACAGCCTCCCGCCGCCGCTGGCGGAATGACGGCAGGCCGGCGGTCGTTACATCCGGCCCGGCCGAGCAACGCCGCCGCTTGGTGGAATGACAGCCGGACGCCGGTCGTTACATCCAGTCCCGGCGCCGCGAGCCCCCCGGCTTGCTGGCCCGCCGGTCGAAGACTTTCCCCTGATTCTTATTGAGCGCCTGATCGTGGTGCTTGCACGCGTCGCCGTCCCCTGTTTTCGGTGGCGTGTGCCAACCCCCGAATGGAGCTTTTCTGATGAACTCGATGATTCTGCGTAAGGGTGTTCTGGGTATCGCTGGTCTGGCGTTCGCCGGTGGCGTGTTCGCCGGTCCGGTGGCCGAGGCGCACGCCGCCCCGACGGTGGAGGCGAAGGCTGTCGCGGTGGCCGTGCAGGCTGACAAGGCCGACAAGGGCGGCAAGTTGATCCCGCATGGTGTGCAGGGCAAGCAGTCGCGCATCGACCTGAACGACGAGCAGACCAAGAATGTCAAGGCGATCATCGCCGCGACGAAGAAGGCCGACATGGACGAGCGCGCCGCCGTCGTGGCGATCGCGACCGCGCTGCAGGAGTCGAAGCTGGAGAACCTGGGTCACCTGGGTGAGCGCAACGACCACGACTCGCAGGGCCTGTTCCAGCAGCGCCCCTCCAGCGGTTGGGGCACGGTCGAGCAGATCACCGACCCCGAGTACTCGACCCTCGCCTTCCTCAAGGGCCTCAAGCAGGTCGACGGGTGGCAGGACATGCCGCTGACCGAGGCCGCCCAGACCGTCCAGGTCTCGGCCTACCCCTTCCACTACGCACAGTGGGAGCAGCAGGCCGCCGACCTCGTCGCCAAGCACTGGAACAACTGACAACCGACCGCTGGCCGGCACCCCAACCTCGGGGTGCCGGCCAGCGGCGTGTTCAGGTCCAGGTCAGGGGCATTCGGCGTAGAGCCGGCGGGTGCCCGCGCCCGCCGCGTACGCGGAGCGGTCACTGAACCGGCAGCCGAAGTCGGGCGCCGCCACCGCCTTCGGATCGGTCACCCGGTCGCCGGCCGGGCGGCTCCCGGTGCGTACCCACGAGACCAGATCGTCCCAGGCGGCGCCGGCCTCCGCCGGGCTGAACTCGCAGTGCTGGGCGGCCCGGACAGCCCGCTGGACGACCAGCCGGCTGCGGCCGTGCCACGCGACGTCCCGCGCGTACGCCTGCTCCATCGAGAACGGCACGAACAGGTCACCCAGGTTGTGCAGGCTGAGCACGGGCGCGGTGGGGCGGCCGGCGATGCGCGGCACCTCGGTCAGGGTGGGGGAGAGGCGCTGCCAGAGGTTCTCCGGTGCGACCCGCTGCACGCCGGCGTTGACGTTCACCGGGCTGTTCGGGCTGTAGCGGGTGAGCAGGTTGGTGGCGAGCTGGCCGGGACGCTGGGCGGGGGTGTCACCCCCGCTGGTGGTGCTGATCGCGAAGAGGAAGTCCTTCCAGACCGCGAACGAGGCCGCCGCGCCGGGGCGCGGGCCCCCCGAGCGGTTGATGGTGATGTCCCGCAGCTGCTTGCCGCGCTCGTTGGTGGTGTCCGGGCCGGTGGGAGTGAGTCCGGCGAGACCGAGGGCGACCTGGATCCTCGGTACGGCGTTGCTCAGGTAGTCCGGCGGCGTCGGGTAGGCCCGCACCCCGGCGAGCGCCTGGGCGACCAGGTTGTAGTCGAGGAAGAAGTCGAGCAACTGGTGATCGCCCATGACCCCGCACATCGGCAGCCCGCCGTCGTAGCGGCCCGGGTACTGCTCCAGCGAGCGGCCGATGATGTAGCCGCCCATCGACACCCCGCTCAGGTACGTCCGTTGTGGACGCCTCACCGTGGCGGCGAAGAAGTCGGCCAGCTCCCGGGTGCTGACCACCCCGGAGCGGATGTCGAAGCCGTTGGTGGTGTACGACGACGCGGCCCAGGCGTACCCCTGCTCCAGCAGGCGTTGCCGCAGGCCGAAGCCCGGCGTCTCCGGGGAGAGCACGGTGGTCTGGCCGCGGTAGCCGTGCGCCCACATGACCAGCTCGCCGTTCCACTTCGGCGGGATCTCGATGATGTAGCCGGCGTGCCGGTGCACCCCCTGCCGGACGGTGGTGGGGGTGCCGCCGACGACCAGCGGCGCCAGCGGCGGATTGCTGATGGTGTAGCCGGGCAGCGGCTGGGAACCGTCGTCGCCGGAGGCGACGGCGGGTGCCGCGCCGGTGAGCCCGACGGCCAGGGTCAGGACCGCGCCGGCGGCGAGCAGGCGGCGTACGAGACGGGTGGGTGAGGACAGCATCGATGCTCCCCCGGGGACGGTGCCGCCCATCGGGGGCGGCCAGGAGGGACGGTGCCTACCGGCCGGTAGCGTCCTGAAGCTAGGCCCGCCAGTCGACCCATGTCAATGCCGGCTGACCGGGCGGTCAGTCAGTCACCACGGGCCGACCGCCCGGTCGGGGTCAGACCAGCCCGTGCGCCAGCATCGCCTCGGCGACCCGCCGGAAGCCGTTGATGTTCGCCCCGGCCACGTAGCCGCCCGGCAGGCCGCACTCCTCGGCGGTGGCCCAGCAGCGGGCGTGGATGTCCCGCATGGTCTCCCGCAGCCGCTGCTCCGACTGGCCGAAGGTCCACGAGTCCCGGCTGGCGTTCTGCTGCATCTCCAGCGCGCTCACCGCCACCCCGCCGGCGTTGGCCGCCTTGCCCGGAGCGAACCGCACCCCGGCCCGGCCGAGGATGCGCACCGCCTCCGGCGTGGTCGGCATGTTCGCCCCCTCGACCACCGCGACGCAGCCGCCGGCCACCAGCGCCGCGGCCTCCGCGCCGCCGATCTCGTTCTGCGTGGCGCACGGCAGGGCCAGGTCGCAGGGGACCTCCCAGACGGTACGACCGGAAACCGACACCGCGTGCGGCACGTGTCGTACGTAGTCGTCGAGCCGGGCCCGGCGCTCCTCCTTCAGCTCCCGCAGCAGCTCCAGGTCGATGCCCTTCTCGTCCAGCACGTAGCCGTCGGAGTCGGAGCAGGCCACCACCGTGCCGCCGAGCTGGTGCACCTTCTCGATGGCGTAGGTCGCCACGTTGCCCGAGCCGGAGACCACCACCCGCTTGCCGTCCAGGCTGTCACCGGTCTGCCGGAGCATCTCCTCGGCGAAGAAGACCGCCCCGTACCCGGTCGCCTCGGTGCGCGCCTGCGCGCCCCCGTACGACAGGCCCTTGCCGGTGAGCACCCCCGACTCATACCGGTTGGTGATCCGCTTGTACTGACCGAACAGGTAGCCGATCTCCCGGCCGCCGACGCCGATGTCCCCGGCCGGCACGTCGGTCTGCTCGCCGATGTGGCGGTACAGCTCGGTCATGAAGCTCTGGCAGAACCGCATCACCTCGCGGTCGGAGCGGCCCTTCGGGTCGAAGTCCGAGCCGCCCTTGCCGCCGCCGATCGGCAGTCCGGTCAGCGCGTTCTTGAAGGTCTGCTCGAAGCCGAGGAACTTCACGATCCCGAGGTAGACCGAGGGGTGGAAGCGCAGGCCACCCTTGAACGGACCGAGCGCGCTGTTGAACTCCACCCGGAAACCGCGGTTGACCCGGACCCGGCCGTGGTCGTCCTCCCACGGCACCCGGAAGATGATCTGCCGCTCCGGCTCGCAGATCCGCTCGATGATCCGCGCCCGCGCGTACTCGGGCTGCCGGGCCAGCGCCGGCCCGATGCTCTCCAGCACCTCCCGTACCGCCTGGTGGAACTCCGGTTCGCCCGGGTTCCGGCTGACCACACTGGCGAACACCGACTCGACGGTCTCCGACATCACCGACACGTCCTTCCGCCTCCGGAGGCGGCCTCGTCGCCGTCACCGGGCCGGCGTCACCGCCGACCGTCCCCGAGTACGGATCGTCACCCCCGTCCGGTTCACTGCTCGGATGGACGCCTTGATCTGGGACGCGGTCCGCGCCTCACGTGCGTGGCTCGACGCCGCCAACGGCACCGACCGGGCCGAGCTGACCTGCCGCATCCTGAAGCTCACCGAGGAGGCGGGGGAGGTGGCCGGCGCCTGGATCGGGCTCCTCGGCCAGAACCCGCGCAAGGGCGTCACCCACACCCGCGACGAGGTGGCCGCGGAACTGGCCGACGTCGTCCTCACGGCCCTGGTCGCCATCGAGAGCCTCGGCTACGACGCCCGGATCGTGGTGTCGTTCTGCGCGGCGAAGGTCCAGGCCCGCGTGCAGCCACCGTCCTGACCCCGGGGGTACGCACCGATGGCTGGCCGGGGCGCCGTCGGTGTCCGGGGCGGCCAGCGTCCCGGGACTTTCCCTGAACCGGACGCAACTTTTGCTTCATGGAGCGAAAGTTGTCGAGATGTTATCCGAAGCACTCGACCAGACATCGAAATGTGTCTACCGTTTCCGGCACCATCCATCCGTGTCGCGGGACGGGATCGGCACCGTCCCCCGACGGGACCGCGTGGATGGCGGTCGCTCGCCGGTGGCACGGCAGGGGGCGGCCGTACTCCCACCCCTGGAGAGAACGCATGGACACACGGCACCGCCGACGCCGGGGCGCGTACGCCCTGACGGCCCTCCTGTTCGCCGGCACCCTCTGGGCGACCCCCGCAGCCGCGGACCCGCCCCAGCAGGAGCCCGGCGTCACGCTGCGCGTCTTCGACGTGCAGACCAACCTCAGCGAGATCTGCACCCTCAAGCCAGGCCAGACCCCGAACGTCGACAAGCTGATGTCGGACATCAACTGGACCTCTTCCGCCGACTTCGGCTTCGAGGACAGGTTCGTGGCCCAGGTGCTCGGCAACGTCAACATCCCCTCGGCGGGTGACTACACGTTCCGCCTGATCAGCGACGACGGCTCCCGGCTGCTGATCGACGACTCGGTGGTCGTCAACCACGACGGCCTGCACCCCGCGACGCCCAAGGACGGGACCGTCAACCTCAGCGCGGGCTACCACTCGCTGCGCATCGACCACTTCGAGCGCGACGGTGGCCAGCAGGTCCGGCTGGAGTGGCGCACCCCCGGCTCGTCGTCGTTCGTCCTGGTGCCGAACTCGGTGCTCAGCACGGACGCCGGGGTGGTCCGGGTGACCGCGCCGGGCAAGAAGGAGTGCGAGGGCGTCACGGACTCTCCCGGTGACGGCCTGCCGCTGACCGGGGTGCACCCGAACTACGACCTGACGAACCTGCGTCCCGACGGTTTCCAGCCGCAGGTCAGCGCGATGGACTGGTTCTCCGACGGTCGGCTGGCCATCACCACCTGGGGTGGCACCGACAACACCTCCGGCGAGGTCTGGATCCTCGACGAGGTCACCGGCGACACCGGCCCGAGCCAGGTCACCACGAAGAAGGTCGCCAGCGGTCTCAAGGAGCCGATGGGCATCAAGATCGTCGACGGCACCATGTACGTGTCGGAGAAGCACCGGCTCACCCGCCTGGTCGACACCACAGGCGACGGCGTGACCGACGACTACGAGACCGTCGCGACCTGGCCGTTCGGCGGCAACTTCCACGAGTTCGCCTTCGGCCTGCTCTACCAGGACGGGTTCTTCTACCTGAACCTGTCGGTGTCCATCAACTACGGCGGCGCGACCACCGACCCGCAGCCCGCCGAGAACCGCGGCACCACCATCAAGGTCAACAAGAACACCGGCGAGGTCTCCTACGTCGCCGGCGGCCTGCGTACGCCCAACGGCATCGGCTGGGGCCCCGAGGGCGGCATCTTCGTCACCGACAACCAGGGCGGCTGGCTGCCGTCGTCCAAGCTGGTCCACGTCAAGCAGGGCCGCTTCTTCAACCACTACACCAACCCCGACGGCCCGTTCGACGCCAACCCGGTGACCCCGCCGGTGCTCTGGCTGCCGCAGAACGAGATCGCCAACTCGCCGAGCACCCCGCTCTACCTGACCGAGGGCACCTTCGCCGGGCAGATGCTCTTCGGTGACGTGACCTACGGCGGCATCCAGCGCGCCTACCTGGAGAAGGTCGGCGGCGAGTACCAGGGCGCGGTCTTCCGTCTCACCCAGGGCCTGGAGGCCGGCGTCACGCGGATCAGCCAGGGCCCGGACGGCGCCATCTACGCCGGCGGACTGGGCGCGGGCGGAAACTGGGGCCAGGAGGGCAAGCTCAGTTACGGCCTGCAGAAGCTGACGCCCAACGGCGAGAACCACTTCGACATCCTGGCGATGCGGGCCAAGCCCAACGGCTTCGAGGTGGAGTACACCCAACCGGTCTCCGCCGACACCGCGACGAGCCTGGCCTCGCGCTATAAGGTCAAGCAGTGGCGGTACGAGGCGACCGCGGGCTACGGCGGTCCGAAGATCGACGAGGAGACGCTGACGGTTACCGCGGCGAGCCTCTCCGCCGACAGCAAGAAGGTCACCCTGACCATCGACGGACTCAAGGCCGGCCGGGTGGTGCACCTGCGCTCGCCGCGACCGTTCACCTCCAGCAGCGGTGAGTCGCTGTGGAACACCGAGGCCTGGTACACCCTGAACGCGCTGGTCGGCTCCCAGGGCTCGAGCGACACCACCTACCAGGCGGAGGCGGCGACGCTCGCCGGCGGCGCGGCGGTCAACACCAACCACCCGGGCTACTCCGGCACCGGCTTCGTCGACGGCTACTGGAACTCCGGGGCGACCACGACGTTCGGCGTCACCGCCACCGCGGCGGGCGCGCACAACGTCAAGCTGCGCTACTCCAACGGCCCGAACCCGTTCTCCGGCACCAAGTCGCTGAGCCTCTACGTCAACGGCAGCAAGGTCCGGCAGGTCAACCTGCCCAGCACTGGCAACTGGGAGACCTGGGCGGAACACACCGAGTCGGTGACCCTCGACGCCGGGGCCAACACCGTCGCCTTCAAGTACGACAGTGGCGACACCGGCAACGTCAACCTCGACCAGCTCACGGTGACCGCGGGCAACCGCGTCACCCTCTTCGACGGCTCCGGACTCGGCGCCTGGGAGAAGACCGACGACAGCGCCGCCACCTGGCCGGTCGCCAATGGTTCCATGGAGTCCCTGGGCGGGGACATCCGCACCAAGGACTCCTTCGGCGACTTCAAGCTGCACATCGAATGGTGGCAGCCGACGTACCCGGCGAACGTGACCGGTCAGGCCCGCGGCAACAGCGGGGTGTACCTCCAGGACCGGTACGAGATCCAGGTCCTCGACTCGTACGGCGACACCACGCTCTCCGACGACGAGGCCGGCGCGATCTACGACAAGCGCGCTCCGGACAGCAACGCCGCCACGGCGCCGGAAACCTGGCAGACCTACGACATCACCTTCCGGGCGGCCCGTTTCGACGGCGCCGGCAACAAGACCGCGAACGCGCGCGTCACGGTCGTGTGGAACGGCACCACCGTCCACAACGACGTGGAGATCGACGGCCCGACCGGTGGCGGTGCGCCGGAAGGTCCGACCGCCGGGCCGATCCGCCTGCAGGACCACGGTGACCCGGGGGAGAACCCGCGTTACCGCAACATCTGGATCGAACCCCTGAGCTGACCCACCCACGGACGTGCCGCTCGGTGCACCGACCGGGCGGCACGTCCTCGTCTGTTCTCATCAACAACGTCGCCCTCGAGGCGATGAGGAACGGGTCGACCTGCGAGCACCCCGGCGAGACGCCATCGCGCCAGCTGTCGCCTGCAGGATCAGTGCCCGGCTGGTGGGCCGGCATCGGTACTCTTCTTCACTCGTTGGCAGGAACGCTCACCCGAGTCGGCACCGCCTTCGCGGTCCGGGCTGGCTTGGCCGGCCGCCTACGGAGCGCCCATTCGACCACGGCAAGGTTGATCACCCAGCCCGCGAGCATCAGCAGCGCCCGGCTGAGCCCACCCGGTTGACCGACCAGCAGGATCCAGGGCAGGTGGGTCAGGACCTGGGTACCCGCTCCGAGGCCGATCGCGTAGCCGCGGGCCATCCACGCGCGGTGACCGACGATGTCCCGATGCCGGATGGCGGCGAAGCCGAGGACGATACAGCCGACCATGGCCGAGCCGAATACGAGCCGGAAGCCGGTCAGGAGCTCGATGTCGCCGGGAGGGCGGGGATAGAACAGCGTCATCCACAGGCCCGACAGTGCCGCGGCGAGCCCGAGGGGGATCAGCAGCCGCCCGGCCATGCGGTGCCACCCGGGTCTGCGGCGGCGGAGGCCGCCGGCGAACTGGAACGCGCCCAGCAGGCAGTACAGGCTGGCGCCGACGATGTGCACCAGCACGGGTACCGGCGAGGCGAGAAACCGGGCGTTGTCCGGCGTGACCGTCGCACCACCGGTGAGTTCTGCGAACCGGGCGGCGCCGGCGACCACCGGAACGGCGCTGAGCGCGACCAGCCCTACGGGCACCAGCCACTGTCGGGCAGAGGAGGTCACACGAGTCCCTTCTTCGTTCCGGCCATCGATGGACCGGCCGCTTCGACACCACACGCAGGTGTACGGCGTACACCTGGCGGTCAGAGTAGGGTGTACGGCGTACACCGTCAAGGGCGGGATGTCGGTCCACACCTGTGCGAAGGAAGGCGGTCGAGATGGTCCAGCAGGTGGACGGGGCGCGCCGGGCCCCCCTCAACCGGGACCGCGTGCTGCGCGGCGCCGTCGCGCTCGCCGACAACGTCGGGATCGAATCGCTGAGTATGCGCAACCTCGCCCAGGAGTTGGGCGTGGTGCCGATGGCGCTCTACAAGCACGTGGCCAACAAGGAACAGCTCCTCGACGGGATGGTCGACGTCATCGTCGGCGAGATCGATCCACCGGTCCCCGGCGCCGACTGGAAGGTCGGGATCCGCCAGCGCATCCTTTCGGCCCGAAAAGTTTTGTTGCGACATCCCTGGGCGTCGCGCGTCATCGAGTCCCGTCCCCAGCCCACCCCGGTCGTGCTGGACTACCTGAACTCGATGGTCGGGATGTTCCGGGCCGGCGGCTTCTCCGTCGACCTGGCCCACCATGTGATGCACACGCTGGGAAGCCGCGTGTGGGGATTCACCCAGGAACTCTTTCCCGCCTCACCGCTACCGGCTGACCCGGAAAAGCAGGAAGCCATGTTCCACGAGATGGCAGCCAGGTATCCCCACATCGCGGAGATAGCTGTGGCCGCCGCCCACGACGAAGCGTCGGTCGTGGGCCGCAGCTGCGATGACCAGTTCGAGTTCGAGTTCGCAGTCGACCTGCTGCTCGACGGGTTCGAAAGGCTCCACCAGCAGGGGTGGACGTCCGCCAACCGGTCCTGATGCGACGACAGCGTCTGACCGCTGTACTACAAATGATCAGTCTTCGGCTGCCACAGCCAGGGGACATGCCCGCGGCCGGCGTGGTGCTCGACCGGTGCTCGAAGTGCGATGCAGGCGCCGGTGAAGCGGGCCCGCGGTAACGGCGGGGCACCCCGATCCGTCGATCACGGTACGGCCGGACGGCTGGTGGCGCACGCCGGCTGACCGCTACGGAGCTGCCTGGCTCAAGTCCGCGAAGGTGGTGGGGATGTCGAGGAGGGTGAGGAAGGCGCTGGCCGCCGGCGTGCGGCTGGCCCGGCTCCAGATGACGTACTCGATGCGGGCCGGGGCGTCGGTGACCTCGATGGTGGTCACGCCGGTGAGCTGCGGCACGTAGGCGGACGCATGCATCGCGATGCCGAGGCCCTGCGCGACCAACTGGGTCATGAGGTAGGCGCTGGTAACCTCGAAGGCGACGTCGCGGGTGAGACCGGCGGCGGAAAATGCCTCATCGGACTGCGCCCGTCCGGCGGTTTTGGCCGGCAGGTCCACGAACACCTCGGTGGAGAGCCGGCGCAGGCTGACCCTCGGTTCCCTGGCGAGTGGGTGGCCCGGCGCGACCACGGCGACGAGCCGGTCCCGGGCGAGTTCCTGAGCGTGGACGCCCTGCGGGCGCACGCTGGTCGGCAGCCCGAGAAAAGCCACTTCGATGGCGCCCTGCTTGACCTGCTCGACGAGTTCTTCGCTTGCACCCACCCGCAAGCTGATCCGTACGCCCGGGTACTGCTGGCGGAAATCTCGCAGGGCGGCCGGGATGTCGACCGCGGCGACGGTGGGGATCAGGCCCACGGCGAGCCGTCCGCGAACCTCCCCAACGGCGGCAGCGACCTCGACGACCGCGCGATCGGCGGCCTCCAGGCACTGACGGGCGGCGGGCAGGAACGCCGCTCCGGCCGGGTGCGTACCCGCCACCTGATCCCGTCGATGACCTGCCTGCGCAGGCAGCAACGGCTGCAGTACCGCCCACTGCGAGTCGTGGCGCCTCGCTGCCGCTACGCTCGGCACGAGGTTTCCGGTTATGAAGTTCTGCTTGGTCGCTGAACCATATACCGGAGACCTCTTCAGCTATCTATCACCGCCACGCCGCGAGCCGCGACGATACCAGCCGCCTTACAAAACACGGCCTAGATCCACCGATCAATGACGGCTCGCATTGATCGAATCTGATGTTGGCGCTGGTCGGGACGGGCCGTGACTGGTCTGCCGGTTTCGGGTACCGGCCTGCTCGGGGCTTATTCTGTGGATCGTGTCCGGGGGTGGCCGTCCTCGCCTTCGAGGAGTCGTTCGGCGCTGCGCGGCGAGCGCGAGGAGGACGCCGCGCTGCCGGTGAGCTGGCGGCGATGGACTCCTGTGATTCAGCGCGCGCGGCGGTAGTGCATGGCCACCGCGCCGTTGCGGAGCGGCTTCGCCGAGAGCAGTTCGAGCTGGCGCGTGCCGGGCAGCCCGCCCTGGTACAGCGTCGGGCCGTGGCCGGCGATCCTGGGATGGACGAGCAGCTTGTACTCGTCGATCAGGTCCAGCCGGTCGAGCTCGGTCGCGAGCTTGCCGCTTCCGAGGAGGACCCCGGCCGGGGTCGCGTCCTTGAGCTTCTGCACGCCCTCGCGCAGATCGCCGGCGATGTGGTGGCTGTTGGTCCACGGGAAGTCCTTGCGCGTCGACGACACCACGTACTTGGGTTTGGCCCCCAGCTTGACCGCCCACTCGCGCATGGTCGGCGGCGCCTCCTCGTCGCCGCGGGCGACGGCCGGCCAGTAGCTCTCCATCATCTCGTAGGTGACGCGACCCCACAGCATTGCCCCGCCCTCGTCCATGAGACGGGTGAAGAAGGCGTGCGTCTCGTCGTCGGCGATCCCCTCCTGGTGGTCGACGCAACCGTCCAGGGTGAGGTTGAGGCTGAAGGTGAGGAGTCCCATGGCCGGCGAGTCTAACGCCACTTTTAGGTCGGTAAAGTGCAGCGCCACCCGCATTTGATCCAATTGTCTACCGGCAGCGGCACGCTGTGGAGTGCAGCATCAACCAGCTCAAACAGCACCGCGCCATGGCCACCAGGTACGACAAACTCCCGTCCGCTACGAAGCCACCCTCACCATCGCCGCCATCAACCAATGGCTGCGCGCCTTCGAAACACGGCCTAGTGCCGCGTCACGTTCTTGTCAGACTGCTCGGGTGATCGTCAGACTTGCGAGAGAGCAAGACTTCCATGGCTTCCTTGGCTTGGCGGCCCAGGTCGAGTGCTGGTTCGGCCCAATGGCCGAGGATCTCGGCTTCCATGACGCTGCGCGCAAGCACATTCGTCGGTCCACGGCGATCGCCGCTGTTTCCTCGCGGCCGGGTCTCCTGGGCGGGCTGTTGTTCGCGGCGAAGGCCCCGGCCTACCACGTTCACTGGCTTGTCGTATCTGAGCAGGCACGGGGGAAGGGCGTTGGTCGTGCGTTGATGGCGGAGGCGATGCGCAGGTTCGTGCGTGGCCCAGGCGCCGTTGAGGTGGTCACCTTCGGGGCCGATCACCCTGGCGCCGTCACCAGCGGTGCACGCGTCTTCTACGAGCGCCTGGGCTTCACCGCTGCTGAGGCCGTCGATCCCGGTCCGGAAGGCGGTTCCCGGCAGGTCTTCCGCCTGGTCGTCACCGGATTCGAGCGACGTCGGGACAGGCCCTAGCCGCACGTCAACGGCAGCTTCAAGCGCGACGAGCGGACCGAGAGTAACGCCCAAGACCTCGCCAACGCTGGACTCCTCGCCGGCCGCAACAGCCCCAGCCTCATCCCCGCGCACCGACACGCGAGTCAGCCACATCAACCGAGACGAGTGGTTGAAGAAGGCCACCGCCATCCTCGCCGTCATCACAGCAAGGACACCTGACATGCCGACCCCGAAGCTCAGCTCCGACACGCTCGACGAACTCCGCAGACAGCTTGCCCGCTACGAGGCGGAGCTCGCTGCCGGCGGCTACACCCAGAAGGTGCAGAAGTACCGCACCGACCACGCCCTGGACTTCGTCCTCTTCCTGGAAGGCCGGTTCTCTCCGGCTACCGAGAAGGGCAAGCAGCGGCGTACCACCTGACCGGCCACAATCCTGTCGCCCACCCGACAGTACGTAGGTTGCCGCCATCCCGACCAGCACCATCTAGCAGGCGACACCTCAACCAAGGAGACAGTCTTGACCCACCCGCAGCACCCCGGCGACGCCAACGACACCGTCCCGCCGCAGCAGCCGCACCCCCAGCCGCAGCAGTGGCAGGGGACGGACGGGCAGCCGCTGCCCGCCGTCGGCGACCCGACCAGCCCGCCGCCGGCCGGGAAGAACCGCACCACCGTCATCGTCGCCGCCGCGGCCGTCTTCGCGGTCCTCGTCCTTGCCGTCGGCGGGTACGCCGTCTGGGACCGATTCATCAAGGAAGACACCGGCGTGGCCGCCTGCAAGGCCATGCGCGACGGGAAGAACGTCGACGGCAGCACTGAGGCCAACGACGACGACAAGATGACCGAGGCCGAGTACCGGGAGGCGCGGAAGCTGTTCGAGGATTCCCGCCACGAAGACATCCGAAAGCACGGCACCGCGCTGATCGATGTGGCATGGCAGGTGTCGTCGCTGGACGAGGGTGAGGAGATGGGGGCGTTGGCGTTCATGGGGCCGCTGTCGACGCACATGTCGGGATTGCAGACGGCGTGCGCGGATCAGGGTGTGATCGTCAACCTGAACAAGAAGTAGCCGCCTTCACCGCGCCGCAGCCGCGAACGGCCAAGCCGTGCCGGGGGCCCTCACCTGACGCGGCCGCCCGGCCGTCTTCGATTGCCCGTGGCGATCAGGCGCCGCTCTGCCAGGAGCCGGCCCGCATCGGCCGGCGGCCGGATTTGTCATCGGTCTGCTCGCAGGCCCGGGTGCTCCCGAATAGGGAGCGGTCGGGGTTGAGGTTGCGGTGCACCGGGGGCGGGCGCGGGGTGGTGGCGGTCACTGCGGGGCGTGGAACACCGGGTGGGGGTAGCCTGTTGAGTCAGGTGTCGGTGTGTCCAGTGTCCCCGGGCCTCACCTAAATTGCCTTCGCGGAATACCGTTCGGCTGGAGCCGCGTCGCGCCACTCGCCGAGAGGCGACCTGCACACCGACACCCGGCGCCGCCCCCGACCCGACAGGGCCGGGGGCGGCGCTCTCTGTGCACCGGTCACCGGCAGAATCACGGCATGACGAACTGGGTGGAGCGGACCGGTGTGGTCGTACTGCCCAGCGGTGCGACCGTGTGGGGCCGGCGGGTCGGCGACTCCGCCTCGCCCGCCGACTTCGCCCTGCTGCTGGCTCCGGGCCCGGTCCCGTCCTGGCCGCACCGGCGGATCCGGTGGCCCGACTTCTGGGTGCCGCTGGACCGTGCCGACGCCCTGGACGCCTTGGACGAGGCGTTGCGGCGGGCGCACGCGGGGTCACGGGTCGAGGTCGCCTGTCGGGGCGGGGTCGGACGTACCGGCACGGCCCTGGCCGCCCTGGCGGTCCTCGACGGACTCCCGTCCGACGACGCGGTGCGCTGGGTACGCGAGCGGTACCACCCGCGGGCCGTCGAGACGCCGTGGCAGCGTCGCTGGCTGCGCCGCCTGCGCTGACACCACGCTCGGGGAATGCCGGACAAGCCCTGGACAGGCGAACCACACTTCGTGAATAATGGATCGTAGTTCGAGGGGGAGTACCCGCCACCGGACGCGCCACCGTCAGTACGGGCCCACCGGGCCCCGGCGGCGCGGGCCGCCGCACATGGCGGTTCGGGGAGACCTTCGACCCGTACGCCGGCGCGCCGCGCCGGCCCGGTCGGAGGGAGCACGATGTCCTCGTTGTCCGTACCGTGGTGGGCCTGGGTCGTGTTGACCGTGGGCATCGCCGCCATGCTCGCCGTGGACCTGCTGCTGCACCGCGACGACCACGTCATCGGCTTCCGCGAGGCGGCGATCTGGTCCGGCATCTGGATCGCCGCCGGCCTCGCCTTCGGCGTACTGCTCTGGGCCTGGCAGGGCGACGAGCCGGCCGGCGCCTACTACGCCGGCTACCTCATCGAGAAGGCGCTCTCCATCGACAACGTCTTCGTCTTCGCCCTCGTCTTCAACTACTTCGCGGTGCCCGCCGCGTACCAGCACAAGGTGCTCTTCTGGGGCGTGGTCGGCGCGCTCGCCTTCCGGCTGGTCTTCATCTTCGTCGGCGCCGAGCTGCTGGCCACCTTCTTCTGGACGGCGTACCTGTTCGGCGCCTTCCTGATCTGGACCGGCTGGAAGATGGCCTTCCGGCACGACGAGGAGGTCCACCCGGAGCGCAACCCCGTCGTCCGGCTGGTCCGCCGGCTGATCCCCACCGACCCCGCGTACCACGGCAACCGGTTCTTCACCCGGATCGACGGCCGTCGGGTGGCGACCCTGCTCTTCGTCGTGCTGATCGCCGTCGAGGCCACCGACCTGGTCTTCGCCATCGACTCCGTGGCGGCGGTCCTGGCCATCACCACCAGCACCTTCATCGTCTGGACGGCCAACGCCTTCGCCGTGCTCGGCCTGCGCAGCCTCTACTTCTGCCTGGCCGGCCTGCTGCGCCGCTTCACCCACCTGCACTACGGGCTGGCGCTGCTGCTCGCCTTCGCCGGGGTCAAGCTGATCCTCTCCGAGACCCCGGTCGGCAAGCTGCCGATCCCGCTCACCCTCGGCGTCATCGTCGCCACCCTCGCCGGCTCGATCCTCTGGAGCCTGCTCGCCACCCGCCGCTCCGACGCGGCCGAGCAGGGCGCCCCGCGCACGCCGGCCGGCACGTGAGGACCGACCGTGGCCCGTTGAGCACCGCGACGACCGGGTGGCCACCGCGGGCTGCCCGGCGGGTGAGCCGCTGCGGCGGTCGCGGGTCGGGCCTCGGTAGGGTGCCTCTCCATGAGAGCCCGGGTCCTGGCAGCCGTCACCGCCGCCGTACTCCTCAGCGCCGGGACGCCCGCCCCGGCGAGCGCAGCTGCGAGCGCCGCCGTCCCGCCGGCGGCGGTGCCCTGCCCGAAGCTCCCGGCGCCGAAGGTGACCCGGCCACCGCGGCCGACCCCGCCGCCGTCGGTGCCCGAGCAGCGCGCGGTGGGCGGCGAGGCGTTGGCCACCCCGGGCCTGGTGGTGCCGCCCGGCGCGCCCGCCCCACCACCGGTCACCGCGACCTCGTGGCTGGTCGCCGACCTCGACACCGGGGCGGTGCTGGGCGGCTGCGGCCCGCACGAGTACGCCACCCCGGCCAGCGTGCAGAAGCTGCTGCTGGCCGCCACCATGCTGCCGAAGCTCGACCCGAAGCGGGTCGTCACGGTGACCCGACCGGACCTGGACATCGAGCCGGGCAGCTCGGCGGTCGGGCTGCTCGACGGCGGGCGGTACGCCGTGGAGACCGTCTGGCTCGGACTGCTGCTCCAGTCCGGCAACGACGCGGCGAACCTGCTGGCCCGGCTCGGCGCCGGCAGCGCCTCGGCCGGGGTCCGGGAGATGAACGCGCAGGCGCGCCGGCTGGGCGCCCTCCAGACCCGCGCGGTGACCCCGTCCGGGCTGGACGGGCCCGGCCAGTTCACCAGCGCGTACGACCTGGCGTTGATCGCCCGGGTCTGCTTCGCCGACCCCACCTTCCGCCGGTACGCGCTGACCGAGCGCACTCGGATCCCGGCCCAGCCGGCCCTGCGCAAGGGCGGTTTCCAGATCCAGAACGAGAACCAGTTGATCTACCGGTACCCGGGGGCGCTCGGCGGCAAGACCGGCTTCACCGACCTGGCCCGGCACACCTACGTGGGCGCCGCCGAGCGTGGTGGCCGCCGCCTGGTGGTCACCCTGCTCGGCGCGGAGGCCCGCCCGGTGCGGGCGTGGGAGCAGGGCGCGCGGCTGCTCGACTGGGGCTTCGCGCTGCCCCGGGACGCCTCGGTCGGCCGGCTGGTCGAGCCGGGTGAGGTGGACGCCGACCAGGCTCCCGCGTCCGGCCCGCCCGTGCGACCCACCGCCGTCCCGGGCGCCGCCGGCCCCCCGGCCGGCGGCGCGCCGCAGTGGCTGGGCGGGGCGGTGGTGGGCGGTTCGGCCGGACTGGTCGGCCTGCTCGCCGCGCTGCTGGCGGTCGGCCGGCGACGGCGGGCCCGCCGGACGCGCCGCGCGAGGAATTGATCCGCGTCGACAACCGCCCGCCACGTCCATAGACTCCGGTCGTTCTGGTGCCACGAGTCCAGGAGGATCCCACGTGTCGAGCGAACCCCGACCGCACGCCACCCCGCAGCCACCCCGCGCCGCCATGCCGTACCGCCTCGCCGGTGTGGCGCTGGTGTCGGCCACGCTGGTCGCCGTCGGCGGCACCGCCGCCGTCGCCGCGCCGGGCACCGATCCGTCCGCGCCGCCCCCGACCACCAAGGGGCCCTGCGCGTACACGCAGACCCCCGACGAGCCGGCCGCCCGGCCGGTGCCGCTGCCCCCCGACCCCCGGCGGACGCCCGACCGGGGGACCGTCCGGATCACCCTGCGCACCAACCAGGGCCCCATCGGGCTGACCCTGGACCGGGAGCAGGCCCCGTGCACCGTGCAGAGCTTCCTGCACCTCGCCCGACACCGGTTCTACGACCGGACGCCCTGCCACCGGCTCACCGCGTACCCGACGCTGAAGGTGCTCCAGTGCGGCGACCCGTCCGGCACCGGCGAGGGCGGCCCCGGCTACCGGTACGCCGACGAACTCCCCACCGACCTGCCGCCGGCGCCGACCGACCCGACCGGCGTCCGCCGGCTGTACGCCCGGGGGACCCTCGCCATGGCCAACGCCGGTCCGGACACCAACGGCAGCCAGTTCTTCCTGGTCCAGGCCGACTCGGCGCTGCGCCCCAACTACACCGTCTTCGGCAGCGTCGACGAGGCGGGCCTGGCCACCCTCGATCGGATCGCCGCCGGCGGGATCGCGGCCACCCCGGAGAATCCGGCGCCGGTCGACGGCGCGCCGGCCCAGCCGGTGGAGATCTGCCGCGCCAGCCGGGGGCGCTGACCCGGGGACCGGGCGGCGGCGGTCGCACCGCGGGCCGGGCCGGGCAGGATAGCGGCCCGGCCCGGTCCGGCGGACGCGATTCACCGGATCGACGGCCTGGCCCGGTCGGGCTCGCTACCGTCCGTGGGAGTGAGAGTGAGAGTCCCCGGCCGCGCCACCGCTGCTGCCGTCGCCGTCCTGCTGTCGCCGGCCGCCATACCGGTGGCCGCGGTCGCCTCGCCCGCCGTCCGGACCGGGCCGTGCGCGCCCGTACCGTCGATCTCCCGGCCGCCGCGACCCGCGCCACCCCGGGCGGACCCGGCGCAGCGCGTCGTCGGCGGGCCCGCCCTGGCCACCGCCGGCCTGGTGGTCCCCGCCGACGTCCCGACCCCGCCCCCGGTGCCGGCGACCTCCTGGTTGGTCGCCGACCTCGACACCGGCGCGGTGCTGGGCGGCTGCGGCCCGCACGAGTACGCCACCCCGGCCAGCGTGCAGAAGCTGCTGCTCGCCGCGGCCGTCCTGCCGAAGCTCGACCCGACCCGGGTCGTCACCGTGACGGCGGAGGACGTCGACATCGAGCCAGGCAGCTCCGCCGTCGGCCTGGCCGAGGGCGGCCGGTACCCGATCGCGACGATCTGGCTGGGACTGCTGCTCCAGTCGGGCAACGACGCCGCGAACACCCTCGCCCGACTGGGTGGCGGACCCGACGGCCAGGCCGGCGGCGTCCGGGCGATGAACGAGGAGGCCCGCCGCCTCGGCGCGCTGCAGACCCACGCGGTGACCCCCTCCGGGCTGGACGGGCCGGGCCAGTTCACCAGCGCCTACGACCTGGCGCTGATCGCCCGGGCCTGCTTCGCCAACCCGATGTTCCGCCGCTACGACGCCACCCTGACCGCGATGGTCCCGGCCCAGCCGGCGCAGCGCAAGAAGGGCTACCAGATCCAGAACGACAACCAGCTCCTCTACCGCTATCCGGGGGCGCTGGGCGGCAAGACCGGCTTCACCGACCTGGCCCGCCACACGTACGTCGGTGCGGCCGAGCGCGGCGGCCGCCGGTTGGTGGTCACCCTGCTCGGCGCCGAGATCGTCGACGAGCGGCGCGGCTGGCAGCAGGGCGCGGCCCTGCTGGACTGGGGCTTCCGCCTGCCCCGGGACGCGTCCGTGGGCCGGCTGGTACGCCCCGGCGAGCTGGACGCCGCGCCCGCGTCGGCGGCCGGCACCGCTCCCGCGCTGGCCGCCGCCGCGGGGCCGGGGCTGCGGGACGCTCGGCACCGCTCGGCCCGTCCCGCCCCACTGCTCGCCGCCGGGCTCGCCGCGGCCGTCGCCGTGGCCGTCGCCGCGCTGCTCGTCCGCCGTCGCCGGGCCGCCGGCCCGTCCCGGCCACGCCGGACCCGCTGACGCCGGAGAAGGCGCGGCTGTCTCGGCGCCCCGCACTGCGGCAGCAACGTTCCCTGGCTGTGGCCCTCCTCGCGGCCCGCCGACGGTGGTTCCGTCTAGGCTCCTCGTCGACGGCGAGGCCCAACGGGGAAGGACCACCATGGACGTCGAACGGATCGGACCGCCGCTGCGCGCGGGGGAGCGGGAGACCCTGCGCGCCTTCCTCGACTTCCACCGGGCCACCCTTGCCATGAAGTGCGCGGGCCTCTCCGACGACGAGTTGCGGCGCCGCTCCATGCCACCGTCCACGCTGACCCTGCTCGGCCTGCTGCGGCACCTAGCCGAGGTGGAGCGGACCTGGTTCCGGCGGGTCATCGACGGCGAGGACGTCCCGCTGATCTGGTCGGAGACCGGCGACTTCCAGGAGGCGTACGACCCGGGCGGCTCGACCGGCGCGGAGGCGTTCGAGGTCTGGCAGCGCGAGGTGGAGCACTCCCGCAGGATCGAGCGGGAGGCCGAGTCGCTCGACGTCACCGGCCACAACGCACGCTGGGGCGAGGACGTCTCGCTGCGCCTGGTGATGCTGCACATGATGCACGAGTACGCCCGGCACAACGGCCACGCCGACTTCCTGCGGGAAGGCGTCGACGGCGCCGTCGGCGTCTGAGCGCCGGGGCCCGGGGCTTAAGGACCAGGTTAGTTCGGCAATCTATTCGGCAGCTGGCCCGTCGTACCTTGATCCGTTGGCCGTCGCTCCCTCAAACGATCTAAGTCCTTGGAACGCCGCCTTGAAGACGGGGAGCGAAGCAAACTCGGTCCTATTGAACGAGGCGTAGGCACCGAACGTCGCCTCAGCGAACCTGGCCTCGCCGCCGAACTTCGCCTCGCCGAATCTGGCCTCGCCGCCGAAATTCGTTGCGTCGAAAAAGGCGTTGCTGGTGAACCTTGCCTTGCCGAACGTAGCGCTGCCAGCGAACGTGGCGTCGCTGCCGAACGTCGCCGCGCTGAACGAGGCGTAGCCGGTAAACGTTGCCCTGCCGAAGGAGACGTTGCCGGCGAACGTCGCCTTACCGAACCAGGCGTAGCCGGTGAACGTAGTTTTGCTGAACCAGGCAAGGCCTGAGAACGTCGCCTCGCCGAACGAGGCGTTGCAAGCGAACGTCGCCTTTTCGAACCTGGCAACGCCGGTGAACGTGGCCTCGTCGAACTTGGCGTCGCCGGCGAATGTCGCGCTGGTGAAGGTGGCGTTGTGGAGGTGGCAGCCAGTGAAGTCGAGGTTGACGAGGGTCGCCTCGGTGAGATCCAGCACCATCTCCGGCCCCCAATACAGAGGGTTGGCGGTAGCGTCGTGGGTGCGCGGTTGAAGATGTCGGGCGAGGATGCGCTGAGCGGTAAGACGGACCTGGCGTTCCTCGCTGGAGTTGCGGGTCGGTTCGTCGGTGCTGCCGTTGCCGATGTTGGATGATGAGTGTGATTGGGGTTGGGTATGGGCTCCCTCTATTGATGAGGGAAGGCCGCTGTTGTCAGGGGTGGGGTGGTCGTCGGGCGGGGTGTATGGCATGCGCAGGTAGGCGCAGATCACCTCGACGATGCTTTGTCGCTGGACTCGGTTGTCTTGGGCGAGGCGCTCCAGCGCGTACAGGCCGCCGATGCGTATAGGGGCTTTGTCGGATCCCAGTTGGTCGACGGCTTTGACGTACAGATCGGTGACGTACAGTGCGGTGCCCCGTTTCTCGTCGACGTCCTGATGTTTGGGTTCGGTTGGAGACCATTTTGCCTGATGCCGCCAGCGAGGAACGCACCCGCGGCCGATCGATGACCTGTTCCGAGACACCCGCCCCGGGTCTGACGAGTTGGCGACGGAATGAACGCGATCATGACGGGAGTTTGCGCAGGTCAAGCGTCTTCTAGCCGTTCGTCCGCGCTCGGTGAGGAGCGTGCTCAGCGGGAGACGTCGCCGCCCGCGCGCAGCGGCAGCCAGGCCAGCACGTCCTGGATCTTCGCGTCCCAGTACGCCCAGTCGTGCGCGCCGGGGGAGAAGTCCACGGTGACCGGCACCCCCCGTCCCCGGGCGGCGTCGACGAAGCGCTGGTTGTCGTCGTACAGGAAGTCCTCGGTGCCGCAGGCGACGTAGAGCGCGGGGGCGTCCGGGCCGGCCCGGCCGACCAGCGCGACGGTGTCGTCGTCGGTGTCGGCGGCCGGGCGGTCGCCCCAGACGGTGTGCCAGACGGTCGGGTCGACCGGGCTGGTCGGATGGTCGCGCCGGTGGGCGACGTCCAGCGCCCCGGAGAGGCTGGCGGCGGCGGCGAACCGGCCGGGTTCGCGCAGCGCCCACTTCACCGCGCCGTAGCCACCCATCGACAGGCCGGCGACGAAGGTGTCCTCCCGGCGGGCGGAGAGCCGGAAGAACGAGTGGCACAGCTGCGGCAGCTCGGCGCTGAGGAAGGTCCAGTACCGGTTGCCGTGCGCCTCGTCGGCGTAGAAGCTGCGCTCGGCGCGGGGCATCACCACGGCCAGGCCCAGCGGTGCGACGTACCGCTCGATCGCGGTGCGCCGCAGCCAGATGGTCTCGTCGTCGGTGAGGCCGTGCAGCAGGTAGAGCACCGGTGGCGCGCCGTCGCCCGCGCCACCGGCGAGGCCGATCTGGGACGGGGCGCGCTGCGGCAGGAGCACCGTCATCGAGGTGTTGAGGCCGAGCGCCTCGGAGAAGAAGTCGCAGCGGACCAGAGCCATGGTCTGTAGACCGTACCGGCTCAGGCGGTGGCGCGCGGGTGGCCGGCAACGACGCCGCTTCAAGATCGTCGGTGAGCGGCGGGCGGGCCGTCAGGTCCAGTAGAGGACCCGGCAGGACGGCACCCGGGCGGCCAGCTCCGCGGTGAACCACGACCGCAGCTCGCCCATCAGCTCGCTCGGGTAGACGTACTTCACCGCGCCGAATTTGCCGTGCTTGCGGCTGCGTGACGACTCGTCCATCTCCAGCCGGGTGCGCGGGTACCAGCCGAGCAGCACCTCCTTGCTGCCCGGAGTGAAGCGGTGCGTGATCAGCTCGGCGGTGAGGTCCAACCCCGGCACCCCGGCGACGGCGTCGGCGACCATGCCCAGCAGCTGCCCGTAGTGGTCCCGCCAGTCCGGCAGCGCGATGATCGGCGCGATGGTCAACCCGACCGGATAGCCGTCGAGCGCGAGCCGGCGCAGCGCGGCCAGCCGGGCCGGCACCGGGCTGGTGCCCCCCTCCAGCCGGGTGCTCACCGGCAGGCAGTTCACGCTGAACCGGACCCGGGTACGCCCGGCGTGCGGCAGGCCGACGAAGCCGCCCACGTCGTCGAACTTGGTGGTCCAGCGCAGCTGCACCGGGGCGTCCCAGGCGGCGAAGTGTTCCACCGCCCGACGCCAGCTGCCGGTGAGGTGCTCCAGCGCCAGGGGGTCGGTGTAGCAGGAGGCCTCGAAGGTGGTGCCCTCGTCGGCGCGGGTGGCGCTGCGACTGGTCACCGTGCCGCGACCGGCGTAGTCGGCCAGCCCGGCGAGGATGTCGTCCAGGTCGGCGTAGACCCGGGTCACCGGCGGGCCGGAGAGCGAACCGGCCAGGTAGCAGTACTGGCAGTGCGCCGGGCACCCCTCCGCCAGGTCGACCCGCCAGTCGGCGCTGGGCGCGATCGGTTGCAGCTTCCGCCGCGACGCCGGGCTCACCACGATCGCCATGGTCGACTTCGCCCGGGCGTACGTCTCCCGCTCGGTCTCGCCGCGCAGCCCGGTGAGCCGGTTGGCGCGCAGCCGCTCGACCTCGATGCCGAGCTCCTCCACCCGGGCGGCGATCCGCCGGCCGTGCGGGTGCTCCAACGCCGCCGGGGTGGCCACCACCCGGCGCGGGGTCCAGCGCCGCGCGGGCCGGGGCGGCGGGGCCAGCCCGGCCAGGTCACGGATCGGGACCCGCTCGCCGCTGGCGTCGTGCGGCGCCGGAGGTACGTCGACGGCGAGCGGCTCGTCGACGTTCACGTCGTCCCGGCTCATCCCGCGGCGTACCCGCTGCGGCACCGATGCAACATCGGCGGGGAATCCGGTGGTCAGGTGGGCTGCCCCGTGCTGAGGTGTCCGGATGACTGATCCTCAGGACCGTCCTACGCCGGCCGGGCCCGCCGGTGCGCGGGCGGCGGAACTCCCCGTCGTACGCCTGCGTCCGCACGCGGTGCTCGCCGCTGCACACGGCGGCGACGTGCTGGTCTCGGCGTCGGTCGGGCCGGACGGTGCGGCGCTCGTGCTCTGGGCGACGCCGGACGACCTGGCGGCGCTGACCGCGCAGACCGCGCAGACCGGCTGGGCGATCTTTCCCGACCCGCGGCCGCCCCGACCGGTGACCGCCCGGGTGACCGTGCACGCCCCGGAGACGGTCGCGGTCGTCCACCTCACCGAGCTGGACGTAACCTTTCCGGAGCTGCAGCCGCTACCCGGCGGCCGGATCCTGCTGGTCGGTGCCCGGGCGCGGTGGCGGCCGGACGGACCGGACCGCAACGCCGTCGTCTATGACAGCGACGGGCGGCCGGTGGCCGCGCACATTCTGGGGGACGGCATCGAGCACGTCGCCACCACCCGGGACGGTCAGGTCTGGGTGGGCTACTTCGACGAGGGGGTCTACGGGAACTTCGGCTGGGGCGGGCCGGATGGTCCGCCGCCGGTCGGCTCGCGGGGCCTGGTGCGCTTCTCCGCTGACTTCGAGCCGCAGTGGCACTATCCGTCGCACGTGGACAACCTCTGGGGCGCCATCGACGACTGCTATGCGCTCAACGTCGCCGACGACGCCGTGTGGACCTGCTACTACACCGGATTTCCGCTGGTCCGCGTGCGGGAGGACGAGCTCACCGGCTGGCGCAACGACGTCGCGGAAGGGGCCCGGGGGTTGGTGACCGACGGCTCCCGGGTGGCGTTCCTCGGCGGCCACGGCGCCGAGGATCGCCTCGTCGTCGGTGAGCTCGTTGGCGGCCGGGTCCGCCGGGTCGGGGAGTACCGGCTGGCCCTGCCCGACGGTGGTGCCCTCCCGAGCCGCGCCCGGGTCGTCGGCCGGGGTCCGGTGCTGCACCTGCTCGACGAGGCCGGCTGGTACCGGCTCCACCTGGACGACCTGCCGTAGCGGTCCGGCGACGGCGCTTGCTGAAGCCGCGCGACCTGACGCGACGCGACGCGCCCGACACCGGTCGGCGCGTCGCGTCGTTCCTGGCCCAGTCCGACCTTCTGCGCCGGCGGCTGGAGGGTGCCTTCTCGACCGAGCCCGCCCGGCAGGCCGCGGTGCCCGCCGAGTCCGCCGACCACGCCGACTGAGCGCGAGCCGCCCACCGGAGCCCGCTCCCGCCACCCGTCCGCCCGGGCGGAGGAAGCGGGCGCGCCCGTCCGGCCGGCACCACGAACGGGGCACCGCCGACAAGTCCTCGGATTATCCGTTGCGGGACCCCGGGAACCTCGCTTACCTTCAACGGCAACGTCACGCCGATCTGACCGGGGAGCCCGCCGTGCAGCAGCACACCAGCACCGAGACCACGCGGCCCGCGCCGCGCGGTGGTGCCATGCTGTCGGCCTGCGAACGAGCCCTGGCCCAGCCTCAGGGTTGGTGCGGCCGGCGACAAGGGTGGCGGCGCGGATAGCGCCAGCGCAGTACGCGCAGCCGCCCACCCCACCGGGGACCGGGCGGCTTTTTCGTCACCCGGCACCCGTCCGAGGGGTGTAGCTCAACCGGAAGAGCACCGGATTCCAAACCCGACGGTTGCAGGTTCGAGTCCTGTCACCCCTGCCCGCTGTCCCGGCACCGCCGGCGACGTCGCTCCTTCTCAACTCCACAGTGGATGACACGAATCCCGGCCGGCGTCGACAGCGCGCCGGCCGGGGGTACGACGCGGGGTGGCACCACCACCTCGCGCACGGGCCGTTGGAGCAAGCTGGCAGCTCACCCGGTTCTCAGCCGGGCGGTTACGGGTTCGAGCCCCGTACGGCCTACGCAGTGACGACACGCGGTTGTGGCGCAGGGGTAGCGCGTCGCCTCGCCAAGGCGAAGATCGCCGGTTCGAATCCGGCCAGCCGCTCGGAACACCTTCATTTCACAGGCACGGGCTGCGCGCTGGGGCGCAGAGAGGCCTTGCACGCACTCCCGCCGGGTTCGATTCCCGGTCGGTACACGAGCCTTCCGCCGCCCCGGCCCGGGGCGGCATCCCACGACACCAGGAGAAGACGATGGCATTCACCCCGCTGCCGGGCACCCGGGCGCCGGTCCGGGTCTGGACCGACCCGTACGGCATCGAGCCGCAGGCCGCGCAGCAGCTGCGCAACATCGGCGCGCTGCCCTGGGTGCAGGGCGTCGCGGTGATGCCGGACGTGCACTTCGGCAAGGGCGCGACGGTCGGTTCGGTGATCGCGATGCGGCAGGCGGTCTCGCCGGCCGCGGTCGGCGTCGACATCGGCTGCGGCATGTCCGCGGTGCGCACTTCGCTCACTGCGGCCGATTTGCCGGACGACCTGGCGCCGCTGCGGTCGGCGATCGAGGCGGTCGTCCCGGTCGGCTTCGCCAAGCGCGACGACCCGGTCGACCCGCGCCGGATCCGGGGCCTGGAGCAGGCCGGCTGGGCCGACTTCTGGCAGCGGTTCGGCGAGCTGGACCGGAGGGTGGCGCAGTTGGAGAGCCGGGCCCGGCACCAGATGGGCACTCTCGGCGGCGGCAACCACTTCATCGAGGTCTGCGTCGAGCAGGACGGCCCGGACGCCGGGCAGGTCTGGCTGATGCTGCACTCCGGTTCCCGCAACATCGGCAAGGAACTCGCCGAGCGGCACATCGGGGTGGCCCGGCGCCTGCCGCACAACGCCGACCTGCCCGACCGCGACCTGGCGGTGTTCCTCGCCGGCACCCCGGAGATGGACGCCTACCGCCGGGACCTGTGGTGGGCGCAGGAGTACGCGCGGCGCAACCGGGCGGTCATGCTGGCCCTGCTCTGCGGCGTGGTCCGCGAGCAGTTCCCGCAGGTCGCGTACGGGGAGCCGATCAGCTGCCACCACAACTACGTGGCGGAGGAGAGCTACGACGGGGTGGACGTGCTGGTGACCCGCAAGGGCGCGATCCGGGCCGGTCGGGGGGACCTGGGCATCATCCCGGGGTCGATGGGCACCGGCTCGTACATCGTGCGCGGCAGGGGCAACCCCGAAGCGTACTGCTCGGCGTCGCACGGCGCGGGGCGGCGGATGTCGCGGGGGCAGGCGAAGCGGACGTACACCACGGCCGACCTGGCTCGGCAGACCGCCGGGGTGGAGTGCCGCAAGGACGCCGGGGTGGTCGACGAGATCCCCGGCGCGTACAAGGACATCATCGAGGTGATGGCGCAGCAGGACGATCTGGTCGAGGTGGTGGCGCACCTCAAGCAGGTCGTCTGTGTGAAGGGCTAGACCGGTTGGCGCCCGGCCGGGCACCAACCGCACGGAAGGGTGGCATGAGCTGTCTATAGCGCTGCCCGTGCTAAGGCAGTAGGAGGGGCAATCGCTCCCGGGTTCGAACCCCGGGCCCTCCGCTAAGCCGTCGTAGCTGAGGGGTCAGGGCACTGCGCTGATAAACGCGGGGGTCGGTGGTTCGACTCCACCCGTCGGCCCCTGCCCCTGGGTATCCCGACAGCGGCTTACGTCAATAGACTGGTATCTTGAACCGTGTGGAAAAGTCGGGATCTTCGAAGCCGTGCTCACGGTGCCGCGAGACGTTGCCGTTGACTGAGTTTCACCAGACGGTGAAGCGCGGCAAGCCATACACCTATGCGCACTGCAAGAAGTGTCACCGGGAATACGTCAGCCGGCACTACGCAGACAACCGCGCCGCTTACATCCGCAAGGCTATAGACCGCAACGACAGGATCAGGGCCGAGTTGCGCGCATTTCTTGCTGAGTATCTGTCCACCCACTCGTGTGTGGACTGCGGCGAAGCGGACATCGTGGTGTTGCAATTCGACCATGTTCGCGGCAATAAGTTGCACGGTGTCGGCGAGATGATCCGCCGAATCTCGTCCCTCGCGACGGTGAAGGCGGAGATTGAGAAGTGCGACGTAGTATGCGCGAACTGCCACATACGTCGAACGGCCCGCCAATTCGGCTGGTGGACCGATGCCCTTGTAGCTCAAAGGACAGAGCGGCACCCTACGAGGGTGTGACATGTGCAGGTTCGAGTCCTGCCGGGGCAGCATCGGGACGTGGCGCAACTTGGTAGCGCGCTTTGCTGCGGACGATCAAAAAGGTAACGGGGGTCAAGCCGCAGCTTGTCCTCCACGACGTTCGCAGTACACCGCGATCCGAGGCAGCGACGGCCGCCGGTCACCCCCACGGGTGACCGGCGGCCGTCGTGTGCGGGGCTCAGCCCATGTGTACGGCCCCGCCGGTGGCGAGGTCCTCCTTGCGCACCTTGATCAGCAGGAGGGTGGCCAGGCCGGCGAGCAGGATCAGCCCGGCGCCCCAGGCGAAGGCGACGGTGTAGCCGTGGATCGCCGCCTGGGCCTGGGTGGCCGGGTCGGGGATCCGGGTGGCCAGGTACGCGGCCACCGAGCTGGTGAAGAAGGTGTTCAGCAGCGCGGTGCCGAGCGAGCCACCGATCTGCTGGGTGGCGTTGAGGGTGGCGCTGGCCGCCCCGGCGTCGTGCTCGGGCACCCCGACCAGGGCGAGGCTGGACAGCGGCACGAAGGTGAAGCCGAGGCCCAGGCCCAGGACGACCTGCGCGGGCAGCAGGTGCGACACGAAGGAGGTGTCGAGGTCGATCTGGGTCAGCGTGAGCATGCCGGCGGCGGCGAGGACCGCGCCGGCCACCATCAGCGGCTTGGCCCCGACGCGGGGCAGCAGCTGGCTGGCGACGCCGGCGCTGACCAGCACGCCGGCGGTCACCGGCAGCGAGGCGAGACCGGCCTCCAGCGGGGTGTACTGCAACGCCTGCTGGAAGTAGAAGGTGAGGAACAGGAACGCGCCGAACAGGCCCGCGCCGACCAGCGTGGAGGCGAGGTACGCGCCGCCCCGGTTGCGGTCCAGCAGGATGCGCAGCGGCAGCAGCGGGTGGGACGAGCGCAGCTCGATGACGACGAAGGCGGCGAGCAGCACGACACCGGCGGCGATGAACGCGATGGTGGCGGTGGCGTCCCAGCCGTCCTCGGCGGCCCTGGTGAAGCCGTACACCAGGGAGACCAGGCCGGCGGTGACCACGACGGCGCCGGGCACGTCGTACCGGGTGTCGCCGTGGGCGCGGCTCTCCGGCACCAGCGGGATGGCGGCGAACAGGGCGACGGCGGCGATCGGGATGTTGACCAGCAGGCACCAGCGCCAGTCGGCGTACTCGGTCAGCACCCCGCCGAGGACGAGGCCGACGGCGGAGCCGCCACCGGCGATGGCGCCGTAGACGGCGAACGCCTTGGCGCGCTCGGTGGCCTCGGTGAAGAGCACGGTGAGCAGGGCCAGCGAGGCCGGGGCAAGCAGGGCGCCGAAGGCGCCCTGGAGGGCGCGGGCGGCGAAGAGCAGCCCGCCGGTGGTGGCGAGACCGCCGATGGCGGAGGCGAGGGCGAAGCCCACCATGCCGACGAGGAAGGTCCGCTTGCGCCCCCAGTAGTCGGCGATCCGGCCGCCGAGCAGGAGCAGGCCGCCGAAGGTGAGGGTGTAGGCGGTGACCACCCACTGCCGGTCGGCGTTGGAGATGCCCAGGTCGGCCTGGGCCTGCGGCAGGGCGATGTTCACGATGGTGGCGTCGAGGACGACCATCAGCTGCGAGATCGCGATGACCGCGAGGGCCAGCCACCGGCGTGGGTGGGGCGTGGTCGACGTCCCGGCGCGGGGCGCGCCGGGGGCGGTCGAGGTCGTGCTGGGCATGGGGGGCCTTCCGTGGATGCGAGAGCCTGTGTTGCGGAACGCGGTCGGGTTCAGGCGGAGCGGTAACGGAGCACGGGGATGAGCACCTGGTCGACGAGTTGGGTGAGGAAGGTGTCGTCGGCGGGCAGGCCGTGCGCGAGGATCCGGGACATCACCATCGCCGGGGCGAGGTCGTGGAAGAGGTCCCGCTCGCCGGCCTCGGCGGGGATCTCGCCGCGGGCGGCGGCGCGGACCACGATGGCGACGCTGGCGACCCGGCCGCCCGGCATCACCTGCTGCCGGATCAGGTGGGCCAGTTCGGGGTTGGTCCGCATGGCCAGGGTGAGCGCCTGCATGAGGTCGCTGTCGGCGGTGCAGATGGCGGCGGTGGTGCGCAGCAGTTCCAGCAGGTCGCCGCGGAGCGAGCCGGTGTCCGCCGGGACCAGCACCGCGACGTGCCGGTGTCGCAGGGCGGCGGCCACCAGCTCGGCCTTGCCGGGCCAGTGCCGGTAGATGGTGGCCTTGCTGACCCGGGCCCGGGCGGCCACCGCGTCGATGGTCATCCGGTCGTAGCCGACCTCGCGGAGCAGCTGGATCACGATCTCCAGCAGCTCGGGGTTGCGCTCCCCGCAGACCGGGGGGCCGGTCCGGTCCGGGTCCGTCCCCACGGCCATGAACTCCTCCAGCGAAACGATGTCGTACCGATACTAGGCGCGCCACCCAGCCTTGGCGGCCTTTTATGACTTCCATCGCAACGGCTGGACGAAACGAGAACGTTCCGTACCGCTGAGGCTTTCAGCCGGTGGCGGCGAGCTGGACCGGAATCGTCACCACGTGGGCGCGCGACCCGTCCTGCGGTGAGACCTCGTACACCTCGACGGCGCCGGCGCCGGCGGCGGGCAGTCGGTAGGTGACGGTGGCGCGGTAGTCGCCCCGGCAGCCGGTGCCGCAGCTGGCGGTGGTGAAGCCGGTGCCGACCACCCGGCCGCTCGCGTCGAGCACCCGGATCGAGACGGTCGCCTCGTAGACGTTCGCGGTCCCGGCGACGGTGACCGGCCGGGTGACCCGTTGCCCCACCACCGGCTCGGTGACCACGATCGGCGCGAGCAGGTCGTCGAGGTCGGCCCGGGTGAGCACCAGCTCGGCGGGGCCGCCGGTGAAGGCGACCCGGCGTACGGCGGGGAACTGGGTGAGGGTCCAGACCACCTGGGCGCGGCGCAGCCGCAGCGCCCGCTCGTCCCCGGCGGCGAAGGCGGGCGGCGGGACGACGGTCGCGGTGCCGCCGGCGATCCGGGTCACCTCGACCGGGCCGGGGACCAGGGTGGCCATCCCGGCGCGGGTCTCCGCCGGGGTGGGACCGGCGGCCAGCTCGGCCAGCGCCAGGCGGGAGGTGGCGACGGTGGCGGCCCGGGTACGCCGGGTCGGCGCCAGCGTGCCGTCGCGGACGAACCAGAGCTGGACGGTGGTCGTCGTCCGCGTGCCGGTGGGCCGTGGAGTCGGCGTACCGGATGCGGGTGCCCACGACGCCGCCGTCGGCGGGGGTGAGCTGACCTGCGGCGGAGGAGCGGCCGGGCGGGGCGACGTGGCCGGCGGCGCGGTGGTCGGCGACGCGGCGGTCGGCGCCGGGCCGAGGGTGCCCGAGCGGTCGTCGCCGCAGCCGGCCAGGAGCAGGACGAGCGCGGCGAGCAGGAGCGGCAGCCGGTTCACCGGTCACCGTCCGGCGCCTCGGGCCCGCCCGGTGGCACGGGCAGCACCAGGCGGAACGTCGTCCCCACGCCCACCGTGCTGCTGACGGTGAGCTGGGCGCCGAGCAGTCGGGCGTTCTCCCGGGCGATGGCCAGGCCGAGTCCGCTGCCAGGGCCCGAGCGGGCCGGGTCGGCCTTGTAGAAGCGTTCGAACAGGTGCGGCAGGTGCGCGGCGGTGATCCCCGGCCCCTGATCGCTGACCTCGTAGCTCAGCCGCGCGCCGGCGGCGGTGACGTCGGCCCGCAGCTCGCCCGCCCCGTGCGCGACCGCGTTGCCGACCAGGTTGGCCAGCACCCGCTCCAGCCGGCGCCGGTCGGTGCGCACCGTCGCCCCCTCGCCGGTGACCCGGACCCGGCCGGTCCAGCCGTGCGCGGCGACCACCTCGCGCAGCAGGGCGCCGGCGTCGACCGGCGCGAGCACCACGGCTTCCCGGCCGGCGTCCAGTCGGGAGATCTCGATCAGCTCCTCGACCAGGGCCCGGAGCCGGGTCACGTCGGCGACCAGCAGCTCGGCGGTGCGCCGGGCGCCGGGCGGCAGCGTGTCCAGCTCGTCGCCGAGCAGCGAGGCCGCGGCCACCAGGGCGGTGACCGGGGTACGCAGCTCGTGCGCGACGTCGGCGGTGAACCGCCGCTCCCGGGCCTCGGCGCGGGACAGGTCGTCGATCTTCGTCTGCAACGCCTGGGCCATCTCGTTGAAGGCGGCGGCCCAGTCGCTGAACTCGTCCCGCCCGCGCACCGGCAGCCGGGTGGCGAGCAGCCCCTCGGCGACCGCCCGGGCCGCCCGGCTGGCCCGCCCCACCGGTTCCAGGGTGCGCCGGGCCAGGGTGTGCCCGACCCCGGCGGCCAGCGCCACCACCGCCACCCAGCCGAGCGCCAGCGCGGTGCGCAGCTGCGTCAGGCCGTCGACCAGGTCGGTCTCGTCGGTGACCGCGTACAGCTCGGCGGTGGAGCCGGGGATCCGCCCGCCGACCACGAGCAGGTGCCGGCCGGCGCGGGAGCGTTCGTAGCCGAGCTGACCGTCGGCGACGGCGGCGCGCAGCGTACGGCCGGGCGTCGGGGCGTACGCCGGGTTGGACGCCTCGGTCTCCCCGGCTACCAGCAGCACGTGCCGGCCGCTGCCCTCGAAGCTGGCCAGCAGCTCCACCCGGCGGGCGTCGGTCAGCGGCACGAACTGCCCGGCCAGGACCAGCTGGTAGCGGGCGTCGGCGGCGGCCCGCTGCACCGAGCCGTCGAGCCGGGCCTGCCGCAGCAGCAGGTACGACCCGCTGGCGAGCACCCCGGCGGACACCCCGGCCACCAGCACGAACGCCACCGTCAACCGGTACCGGAGGCGGCCCGGCGCCACGGCGTCGGCGGGCATGGCGTGCCTCCCGTCATCCGGTGGAGAGCTTGTAGCCGACGCCGCGGACCGTGCGGACCAGCCGGGGCGTGGCGGGGTCGTCCTCCACCTTGGCCCGCAGCCGCTGCACGGCCACGTCGACCAGCCGGGAGTCGCCGAGGTGGGAGTGGTTCCACACCCGGTCCAGCAGCAGCTCCCGGGTGAACACCTGACCGGGGCGCCGGGCCAGCTCCAGCAGCAGCCGGAACTCGGTGGCGGTGAGGGTCAGCTCCCGACCGGCCTTGCGGGCCACGAACCGGGCCGGGTCGATCTCCAGCGGTCCCACCGTCAGGGTGGCCTCCTCGACCACGGCGGCGGCCCGGCGCAGCCCGGCGCGGACCCGGGCGACCAGCTCCGGCAGGTCGAACGGCTTGCGCAGGTAGTCGTCGGCGCCGCACTCCAGGCCGACCACGACGTCGATGGTGTCGGTGCGGGCGGTGAGCATCAGGATCGGCACCTGGCTGCTGCGGCGCACCTCCCGGCAGACCTCCAGGCCGTCCACGCCGGGCAGCATCACGTCCAGCACGATCAGGTCGACCGGTTGGGCCCGCCAGGCCGCCAGGGCGGCCCGGCCGTCGACGGCGGTGCTCACCCGGAACCCGGCCCGCCGCAGACCGAGGGCGGTGACCTCCCTGATGGAGGCATCGTCCTCGACGACCAGCACGTGGCCCTCCATGACGTCCTCAGGGTAGTCCCGGGACGGCCCCGGGCGACCCTGGCGCAACGGCCGGTGACGGGGGCCCGGCCGGTGCCGCGCCCCCGTCCCGACGGGTGGTCACTGCTGCCACTGGTGCGCCACGTCGAGCACGATCCGGCTGTGCGTGCCCGGTCCCGCCAGCACCAGCACCCGGAACGGCAGCCGGGCCCGCACGCCGACCGCGAAGGTGGTGTAGCCCTCGAAGCTGCCGCCGAAGACCACGTCCCGCAGCGTCGAGGAACGCAGCACGTTCGCGGCGTGCTCACCGACCCGGTACGGGACGGTGGCCAGGTGCTCGTCGTCGTACGCCGGGGCCCGCAGCGAAACCCGGAGCAGCTCGTCCCCGGCCGTGTACGGCGACAGCGCCAGCCCCTCGCCCTCGGTCCACGTCTCGCCGTAGCCGACCGAGTAGCCGTTCACCGGCCCGGCGAACTCGAACACCACCCGGTCGAAACAGTCGTGCCGACCGGTACGCACGTCGACCAGTGGCGCGCCGCTGAGCGTGCCGGCCGACTTCTCCACGCTGCCCCAGGTGATCCCGCAGTACGGGCCGGCGACGGCGCTGGTGGTGGCCCCGCCGACCCGTGGGGCGCTGGCGGCGGCGCTCACCGCGGTGGTGGCGAGCAGCCCGCTGAGCAGGACCGCCGCGGTGAGTGTCCTGGCAATCTTCATGGTGTCCTCCCGGTCGACCGGTCCGCCCCCGGCGGGGACGGTGGTGAGGTCGACGGTCGGCCGGCCGTGCCACGGTGGCCTCGCCGGGGTGTAACAGCAGCGTTACAGTGGACATCGCGGGCACGACGGGGTCGGCGGCCGGCCCGGGTCAGGGCGAGGGGGAGCGGGCGACGCGGAACCCCACGTCGTCGATCCGGAACGTCGGGTGGCTGCGCCGCCGCACCGAGGCCCGGCAGCTCCAGTGCTCGTCGAACCAGCCACCGCCGCGCAGCACCCGGTAGGTGCCGTAGACCTCGGCGTCGTAGACGTCCCAGCACCATTCCCAGACGTTGCCCAGCATGTCGTACAGGCCCCAGGCGTTGGGGCGCCGGCCGCCCACGTCGTGGAGCAGCTCCTGCGAGTTGCCGCGGTACCAGGCGATCTCGTCGAGCGGCCCGTACCGCGGTCCGGTCGTGCCGGCTCGGCAGGCGTGCTCCCACTCGGCCTCGGTCGGCAGTCGGTACCCGTCGGCGGAGGCGTCCCAGGCGACGCCCTCGCCGTCGTCGTGGAGGTGGTAGGCGGGCGCCAGCCCCTCGCGAAGGGACCGGGCGTTGCAGAACCGGATCGCGTCCCACCAGGAGACACAATCGGCGGGCAGCCGGTCGCCCCGCGCGCCGAACGGCCGCTCACCGGTGACCTCGGCGTACCGTTCCCGGGTCACCGGGAAGGTCGCGAGCTGGTAGGGCGCGAGCGCCACCGACCAGGTGCTCCGGGTCCGCCGGTCGGACAGCGTCACCCGCCCGCCCGGAACGGAGATCATCTCGTCCGCCGGGCGCTCGTCGACCGCCGGCGGATCCGTCCGGTCCGGCGGCGGCATCAGGCGACCCGGGCGACCGCGCCGGCGGGCGCCGCGGGCACGGCGTCGGGGTGCAGCACCGCCGCGATCGCCTCGACACCGTCGACCAGGCGTGGTCCGGGGCGGACCACCAGGGCGTCCGCGTCGACCGCCCACACCGGTGTGCCCGGGAAGTGCGGCGCGACCGTCCGGGCCTGCGCCACGGCGCCGTCGAGGTGGAAGCCGCAGGGCGTGACCAGCACGACGTCGGGCGCGGCGTCGCGCAGCTCCGCCCAGGGCACCCGCACCGAGCGGGCGCCGGGTCGAGCGGCCACCGGCTGTCCGCCGGCGGCGACCACCAGGTCGGGGATCCAGTGTCCGGCGGTGAACGGCGGGTCGGTCCACTCCACCACCGCGACCCGGGGCCGTGGCCGCCCGGCGACCGCCGTGGCGACGCCCGCGAGCCGGGCGCGCAGGCCGGCGACGAGCGTCCGGGCCCGCTCGGGTACGCCCGCCGCGTCGCCCACCGCGACGATGCTGTCGAGCACCTCGTCCAGGGTGTACGGGTCCAGCGACAGCACCTCGGCGCGGCAGCCGAGGTGCTCCAGGGCGTCGGAGACGTGCCCGGAGGGCAGGGCGCAGACCCGGCAGAGGTCCTGGGTGAGGATCAGCTCGGCGTCCAGCCCGGCGAGCGCGTCGGCGTGCAGGGTGTACAGGTCCGCCCCGGCGGCCAGCCGGGCCCGGACGTGCGCGTCGATCTCGCCGGGGGCCATGCCCCGGGTGTCGGTGCCGCCGACCACGACGGCCTTGCCGGCCCGGTCGGCGGCCGGCACCTCGCACTCGAAGGTCACGCCCACCAGGTCGTCGCCGAGGCCGAGGGCGTAGACGATCTCCGTGGCGGAGGGGAGCAGGGAGACCAGGCGCATGCCCCCATCCTGCCCCGGGCCGCCCGCCCGGCGCGGATCGACCCCGGCCGGCCGGCGCACGTGACGCCGTCCGGCCGGTTGACCAAGAGATTGATGCATGTCAGTGTTTCATTCCCCGGCCTGACCCGTCGCGACCCCACCCCCGGGCCGCCGAGATCCGACCAACCCGACCACCCCCGTACCCGGATCAGGTCACGCCCGCGCTGCCCCGCCGACCCCCGAGGAGCTCGCATGAGACGCAGCACGCCGACCGCCGGCCTCGCGCTGGCCGTCCTGGCCGCCGTGACGATCACCCTGACCGGGCAACCGGCCACGGCCGTCGCGCCGGTCACCGCCGCACCCGTCGCCGCGCTCGCGGCGCCGGACATCTCGGTGACCAACCTGCAGGCCCACCTGACCCAGTTCAACAGCATCGCCACCAGCAACGGCGGCAACCGGCGGGCCGGGTCGCCCGGCTACACCGCCTCGGTCAGCTACCTCAGGACCCGGCTCCAGGCCGCCGGCTACACGGTCACCGAGCAGGTCTGCACCAGCTGCGTGTACCGGTCCAACAACCTGATCGCCGAGTGGCCGGGCGGCCCCGCCGACCAGGTGGTCATGTTCGGCGCCCACCTGGACGGCGTCTCGGCCGGGCCGGGCATCAACGACAACGCCACCGGCTCGGCCAGCCTGCTGGAGAACGCGCTGGTGCTCGCGCAGCAGAACCCGACCATGACCAAGCGGGTCCGGTTCGCCTGGTGGACCGACGAGGAGCAGGGGCTCAACGGCTCCGAGTTCTACGTCAACTCGCTCACCGCCACCCAGCGCGGCCAGATCAAGGGCTACTACAACTTCGACATGGTGGGCTCGACCAACGGCGGCTACTTCATCAACCGGATCACCTCCACCACGGCCGCGCCGCTGAAGGCGTACTGGGACTCGCTCAACCTCCAACCGGAGGAGAACGTCGAGGGCCAGGGCCGCTCCGACGACTACCCGTTCCAGCAGGCCGGCATCCCCACCTCCGGGTACGCCGCCGGCGCCAGCGCCCGCAAGACCAGCACCCAGGCCGGCAAGTGGGGCGGCACCGCCGGTGCCGCGTACGACCCCTGCTACCACCGGTCCTGCGACACCACCGCCAACGTCAGCGCCACCCACCTGAACCGCAGCGCGGACGGCATCGCGTACGCCATCTGGCAGCTCGCGGTCGGCACCGGCACCCCGACCAACGACTTCTCGGTGTCGGTCAGCCCGACCACCGGCAGCGTCGCGCCGGGCGCCTCCACCACCGCCACCGTCAGCACCGCCACCACCAGCGGCAGCGCCCAGACCGTGGCGCTGGCCGCCACCGGCGTGCCCAGCGGGGTGACGGTGTCGTTCAGCCCGTCGTCGGTCACCTCCGGTGGCTCCGCCACGATGACCGTCAACGCCTCGGCGACGGCCGCCGCCGGCACCTTCACCATCACGGTCACCGGCACCGGATCGGTCACCCGCACCGCCGGCTACAGCCTCACCGTCACCGGTACCGGCGGCTGCTCCGGCGGCCAGCGGATCGGCAACAGCAGCTTCGAGTCCGGCACCGCCCCGTGGACCGCCACCTCGGGCGTCATCACCAACTCGGCCAGCCAGCCCGCCCGGACCGGCTCCTACAAGGCGTGGCTGGACGGGTACGGCAGCACCCGCACCGACACCCTCTCCCAGTCGGTGACCGTCCCGGCCGGCTGCTCGACCTACACCCTCGCCTTCCACCTGCACATCGACACCGCCGAGACCACCACCGGCACGGCGTACGACAAGCTCACCGTGCAGCTCGGCACGACCACCCTGGCGACGTACTCGAACCTCAACGCCGCCAGCGGCTACGTCCTGCGGTCGTTCAACGTCGCCGCGTTCGCCGGCCAGACGGTCACCCTGAAGTTCACCGGCACCGAGGACTCCTCGTTGCAGACCAGCTTCGTCATCGACGACGTCACCCTGCAGGCCGGCTGAGGCGAGGCGGGTGGGGCGGGCCCGCCGCCCGCCCCACCCGGCCCGTCCCACCACCGCGCCGCAATCCGCGGCCGGCGGCGCACCCCGCCGGAGCCTCACGCCGGTAAATGTCGTACCCGCCACGCAGCATGGCGTCATGGCTGCCCCCGCGCTGATCCACTACAGTGGTCAACCCCGTTCCGTGCCGCTGCGCGAGCTGCGCACCCGGCTCACCCAGCTGATCGCGATGGCCGAGCTCACCGACACCGTCACCCTGGTCACCCGCGACGGCGATACCCGCCCGGTCGCCGCGCTCGTGCCGGTCGGCGGCGCGCGCAGCGCGGCCCAGGCGCGGGCCGACGCCGACCGGCTCGCCGCCGTCACCGCCGGCTGGGCCCGCCGCCTGGAGGAGTCGCACCGGCAGGGTGCCCGCCGGCACGCGGCCGAGCTGCGGGTGCTCACCGACGCCCTCGCCGAGGCGTGGGCCGAGCTGGACCGCCGCGTCCCGCCGGGCACCGACCGGGAGCTGGACCGGCTGCGCGCCGCCCACACCGACCTGCTGCGCGACTGACCCGGCGGCGGCCCGCGCCGGGGCCGGTTCAGCCCGCGAAGTGCGGGTCCCCGGCGGTCAGCCGCAGGGTGAACCCGTCCGGGGCCCGGTGCATCGCCACGTGGTCGCAGGACTGGTGGGTGATCCAGAGCCCGAGCCCGCCGGACGTCGCGCCGTCCGCCGGCAGCAGACCCGCGAACGGGTCGGTCGGGCCGGCGCCACCGTCGCTGACCGTCACCACCATCCGGTCCGCGCCCGCCCACAGCCGGAACCGCACCGGCGGCAACCCGTGCCGCAGCGCGTTGGTCACGATCTCGCTGACCGCCACCGCCAGGTCGTCGACGTCGTCCACCGGCAGCCGCCCGGACCCCACCCGGTGCACGGCCTGGCGGGCCTCGACCGGGGTCGGGTCGGTCAGCTCCACCGCCGGGGTGGTGCGCTCGATCGGGTCGACCACGATCGGGCGGTTCTCCCGCAGGTACGCGCGCGGCTCGGTGTACGCCTCGTTCGGCAGGTGGCGACCGTCCGGGGTGGCCGTACGCGGGTGGGTGCGGGCGACGTCGGCGAGCACCGCGGCCGGGGTGGTCCGGCGGTCGTACGGGCACATGCTCCACAGCGGCCACTCGTCGTACGCGTGGTTGATCGCCGACTCGTACCGGGCCCACCAGTCCCAGGTCGGGCCGAACGCGACCGGGGGCAGCTCGCCGACGATCCGGATCTGCGTCGCGCCGGCGGCCGCGTGCTCGGCCAGCAGCTTGCGGTACGCCCGGATCGCCCCCGCCGGCCGGGCGTACACGTCGCCGCCGCCGAGGAACACCACCCCGCTGTCGGGGGGCAGCGCCCCCCGTACCAGCGCCGTGTGGTCGTCGCCGAACGCCACCATCGTCGGCTCGCCCGCCGCGACCCCGTCCCGCAGGAAGGGCAGCACGACGGCGAGCAGCTCCTCGTCGGAGTCGTAGACGATCGCCTCGTGGTAGTAGCCGTGGTGTCCGGCGGCCGCTCCAGTCCTCACCGGGGCGTCTCGATCCGGATCCGGGACAGGCCCAGCAACGCGACCAGTCGGGCGGCGGGCGCCAGGCTGGTCCGCAGCACCACCGTCGCGTCGCGACGCGCGGCGTGCCGGTGCAGGTGCGTCAGGGCGCGGTAGTCGATGAAGCGCAGCTCGTCGGCGCGGACCACCAGCTCACCCTGGTCGACGTGGACCCGCTCCAGGGCGGTGGCGAAGCCGTCCTCGTTGGACGCGTCCAGCTCGCCGGTGAGCACCAGCTCGCCCGGGTCACCCCCGTAGAGGTGGAACAGGACGACGTCGGGGTCGGCCGCCGGGTGCAGGCACGCCAACTCCTCGACGGCGCGGTCACCGAGGAGGCCCCGGTCATAGGCGCAGGCGGCGGTCATGGGGTGGGTCCGCAGGAACCGGTCGACCAGGTGCTCGTACCGGGCGAACGCCGCGCGCTGCGCGGGGGTCCGGACCAGTGAGGTGGCGTCGGCGACCACCCGCAGCCCGGCGTGGCCGTCGTCGAGCGCCGCCGCGGTCGCCGCAACGTACCCCGCCACCTGCGCCTCGGCGTCGACGAGGCCGTGGCCGTACGCGTCCGAGACCGGCACGATCTCGGCGGCGCCGGTGCGCAACGCCTCGCGCAGCCGGGGGACGTCCTGCCATCGCGCGGCGACGGCCTCCGGCGGCTCGGTCGAGGTGTGGCGGACCCGCTCGCCGGCGGCGAGCCCGGCGAGGAGGAAGTCCCGGGCCCGCGCCGTGAAGGCCGCCCGGTCGTCGTAGGCCCAGCAGACGTGGCGCGGCGACGTCGATCCGCTGGTCACGCTGGCAGCCCCATGCGGGCAGTCTATGCCGGTCCGGAGGGCAGGCTCCGCGCGCGCCCCGGCGGCTCAGGTCGTGGTCGCGGTCAGCTTCGCCTCCTGTGGTGGCGGGGCCGGGAGGCGGGACATCGTCCGCCAGGGGCCGCCGGCCAGCGGGGTGAGTACCACCAGCAGGTAGCAGCCGCCCACGGTGAGCAGGGTGGTCGTGGTGCCGAACCGGTCGACGGCCAGGCCGGCGCCGAGGGCGCCCAGCGGCATGGCCGCCCAGCAGGCCGCGCCGATCACGCCGTACACCCGGGCCCGCATGGTGGCCGGCACCCGTTCCAGCTCGACCGTGCCGATCAGCGGGTTGATGGCGCCGGCGGCGAGGCCGGAGACCGCGAAGACCGCGAGGAGCACCGGCAGCGGCGGCGCGGCGGCCAGCGCCCAGAAGGGCGGGGCGCCGGCGACGGCGAAGGTGGTGACGAAGGTGGCGCGGCGGGGGAGCCGGTGCCCGACGGCGCTGAACAGCAGCGACCCGACCATCGCGCCGCCGCCCATCGCGCCGACCAGCAGCCCGAACGCGGCGGCGCCGCCGAGTTCCCGCTCGGCCACCACGGGCAGCAGCACACTGCTCTTGGTGGCGTCGAAGAGGTTGGTGACCAGGACCAGCAGGACCATCGCGCGCAGCAGGGGTTCGCGGACCAGGAACCGCAGCCCGGCGGCGAGGTCGTGCCAGTAGCCGTGGGACTCCTCGCCGGCCGTCCGGGCCGGGCGCATCGCCCGGGGGACCAGGGCGGCGACGACCAGCGCGGAGAGCGCGAAGGAGGCCGCGTCGACGGCGAGCACGGGCAGTGCACCGAAGGCGGCGACCAGCAGGCCGGCCACCGGCGCGCCGACCAGACGGGCACCCCGCTCGGTGGCCTCGAACCAGCCGATCGCCCGCTCCACCGGCACGCCGGCGGCGGCTGCCGCCTCGGGCAGCAGGGCGATCCGCGCGGTCTGGCCGGGGGTGTCGAGCAGCCCGCTGGTGAAGACCAGGCCGAGCAGCGCCCAGAACGGCAGGCCGACCGTGGCGTCGAGGAGGGGGACGGCGGCGACGGTCCCGCAGGAGATCAGGTCGGCCAGGACGCTGGCCCGGCGGTAGCCGATCCGGTCGACGACCACCCCGCCGAGGGCGCCGCCGAGCACCACCGGGGCGGTGGCGAACGCCGCGGTGAGGCCGGTGGCGGTGGGGGAGCCGGTCTCGGCGAGCACGTAGAGCGGC
Organism: Micromonospora psammae; assembly: GCF_036902725.1. Classification (NCBI taxonomy): domain Bacteria; kingdom Bacillati; phylum Actinomycetota; class Actinomycetes; order Micromonosporales; family Micromonosporaceae; genus Micromonospora; species Micromonospora psammae. Next base: position 194,634 of record NZ_JBAKHM010000006.1, read on the forward strand.
AGCGCGATGAGGGTGAGCACGTTGCCGGTGAGGGAGACCGCGTGGCCGAGGAGCAGCCCGGTCAGCGGCGCCCGGCGGCGTGCCGGCCGGGTCACCGCGGGTCCCGGAACGCGTGGTACATCAGCGTAACGGTGCCGGCGTCGGGCCGGTCCGGGTCGCTGCGGGCCCGCCAGCGCTCCGCCAGCGCCTCCAGGTCGGCGCGCAGCTCCACCAGCTCGTCGCTGGTCAGGTGCAGCCAGGAGTCGCTGCTGGCGGTGCCGCGCACCCACCGCGGCTCCAGGGTCGCCTCGGCGTCGAGGTACGCCCGCAGGCGTTCCACGTACCGTTCGAGGACCGCCCGGCGCAGCAGAGTGGAGGCGGCCTGGCGCTCCGGGTCTTCGAGCGCCTCGACCAGGTTCCACGAGGTGCGCTCGTGGGCCGCCCGCCACCATCGTTCCCGCCGGTCCCGGGCGCGCTCGGGGGCCTCGGTCACGAAGCCGTGCTCGGCGAGCCGGCGGAGGTGGTAGCTGACCGAACCGACCGCCTCGTCGAGGACGTCGCTGAGCATGCCGACGGTCTGCGGACCACGTCGGCGCAGCTCGCCGAGGAGGCGTAGCCGGGTCGGGTGGGCGAGCGCGCGCATGGCGCCCGGATCGGTCAGGTGAAGGGTGGTGGGCTGCTCCGCCATGTCGACAGACTAAAAGCACAAGACATGATGTACAAGAGATGTTGTAGAGATGGGCATCAGCAGCCACCGCCTCGGGGCGGGGTGGGCTCAGGCGGGGCGGCGGCCCTTCAGGCGGCGGCCCAGCTCACGGGCGATCTCCCGGTCGGCGTCCCGCTCGGCGAGCGCCTGCCGCTTGTCGTACGACTTCCTGCCGCGCGCCAGGCCGATCTCGACCTTGGCCCAGCCGTTGCTGAAGTACATCGACAGCGGCACCAGCGTGATCCCGCCGTCGCGGAGCTTCTCCAGAATCCGGGCGATCTCCACCCGGTGCAGCAGCAGCTTCCGGGTCCGGCGCGGCTGGTGGTTGGTCCAGGTGCCGTAGCCGTACTCGGCGATGTGCAGGCCGTACAGCATGATCTCGCCGTCGCGCTCCTGGGCGAACGCGTCGACCAGCGACACCCGTCCCTCCCGCAGCGACTTGACCTCCGTGCCCGCCAGCACGATCCCGGCCTCGTACGTCTTGAGGACCGTGTAGTCGTGGCGGGCCTTCTTGTTGGAGGCGATCAGTTTGCGCTCCGTGTCCCTGGACACGACCACCTCCCGACGACCCCGGCCACCTGCTCGACGGCGTACACCCTATCCAGACCGGGACCGGCGCCGGTGGCAGACTCGGGCCATGCAGCGACCGCCGGCGATCCCGCCCGAGGACATGGACTGGACGTTCGTCATCGACGACGGATGCGCGGAGTGCGGCTTCTCCCCGCACGACGTCACCACCACCGGCGCGCGGCTGCGCGCCGCCGTGCCGACCTGGCGGGAGCGGCTCTCCCGCCCCGACGCCACCACCCGGCCGGCGCCGACGGTCTGGTCGCCGGTCGAGTACGCCTGCCACGTCCGCGACGCCTGTCGGATCTTCCGGGGGCGGCTGGAGCTGATGCTGGGCCACGACGACCCGGTCTTCCCGAACTGGGACCAGGACGCCACCGCCGTCGCAGAGGATTACTTCCACCAGGCACCGAAGGCGGTGGCCGACCAGTTGGCCACCGAGGCGGAGGCGACCGCGGCGGCCTTCGACGCGGTCCGCCCCGAGCATTGGGAACGGCCGGGCCGGCGCGGCAACGGCTCGCGGTTCACGGTGCGCACCTTCGCCGTCTACTTCCTGCACGACATCGCGCACCACGTCCACGACGTCTCCCGGGCCGGCGCCCCGGCGTGAGGCACCCGGGCCCGCCGGCGACGCCGGCGGGCCCCACCCGGATGTTTCCAAGTTCTTGCGAAAGTGAACGCCCGTCCACCCGCTCGGTCCACGCTGGCGCGGCGTTCGGCCCGGTAGGGTCCGGCCGTGATCGAACCCGCCTTCCTCACCGACACCCGCACCTCGTACGACACGATCGTCGACTTCTACGTCGAGTACGTCGGCGACGAACTCGCCGCCCGCCCGCTGGACCGGGCGATGCTGGCGGCCTTCGCCGAGCTGGTCCGCAGCGGTGGGGGCGGCCCCGTCCTCGACGTGGGCTGCGGCCCCGGCCGGATCAGCCGGCACCTGCGCGACCTCGGCCTGGACGTCGCCGGTCTCGACCTGTCGCCGCAGATGGTGGCCCGGGCCCGCCGCGATCACCCCGACCTGCGCTTCACCGAGGGCTCCATGCTGGAGCTGCCGACCGCCGACGGCACGCTCGCCGGCCTGGTCGCCTGGTACTCGGTGATCCACCTCCCCGACGACCGGCTGCCCGAGGCCTTCGCCGAGTTCCACCGGGTCCTCGCCCCGGGCGGGCACCTGCTGCTCGCCTTCCAGGTCGGCGACGAACCGGTCCACCGCACCGACGCCTCGGGCCTGCCGGTCTCGCTGACCTTCCACCGCCGCCGCCCCGAGGCGGTGGCGGAGCTGTTGCGCGCCGCCGGGCTCGCCGTGCACGCGGAGCTGCGGCGGGAACCGGAGCCGCACGCCGGCCGGCTCGAACCGACGCCGCAGGCGTACCTGCTGGCCCGTCGGGTCGGCGACCGCCCGTGACCGGGCGGCCACCGGGGCTCGTATCCTCATCCGGCGGATCCTTGCGGTGGATCGGCAGCGAACGGATGAGGAGGTTGGTGTGAGCACCCGGACCGAGACGTTGGAGTTCCAGGCGGAGACCCGTCAGCTGTTGCAGCTGATGGTGCACTCCATCTACTCGGACAAGGACGTCTTCCTGCGCGAACTCGTCTCCAACGCCTCCGACGCGCTGGACAAGCTGCGGTTGGCGGCGCTGGTCGAGAAGGACCTCGAGGCCGACACCGGTGACCTGCACATCGCGGTCGAGGCCGACCCCGAGGCCCGCACCCTCACCGTCCGGGACAACGGCATCGGCATGTCCCGCGAGGACGTCGTCTCCCTGATCGGCACCATCGCCCGCTCCGGCACCGCCGAGCTGCTGCGCAAGCTGAAGGAGTCCCGGGAGGCCGCGAGCCAGGACCTGATCGGCCAGTTCGGGGTGGGCTTCTACTCGACGTTCATGGTCGCCGACCGGGTGAGCCTGCTGACCCGCCGCGCCGGCCAGACCGAGGGCACCCGCTGGGAGTCCACCGGTGAGGGCACCTACGTCATCGAGACGGTGGACGACGCGCCCCAGGGCACCTCGGTGACCGTGCACCTCAAGCCGGTCGACAGCGAGGACAACCTGCACGACTACACCGACCCCGGCAAGATCCGCGAGATCGTCAAGAAATACTCCGACTTCATCGCCTGGCCGATCCGCCTGGTGACCCCGGACGGCGAGCCCGCCGTCCTCAACTCGATGAAGGCGCTCTGGGCCCGGCCGCGCGACGAGGTCGCCGAGGAGGAGTACCGCGACTTCTACCGGCACGTCGCCCACGACTGGGCCGACCCGCTGGAAACCATCCACATGCGCGGCGAGGGCGTCTTCGAGTACGAGGCGCTGCTCTTCATCCCCTCGCACGCCCCCTTCGACCTGTTCATGGCCGACGCCCGGCGCGGCGTCCAGCTGTACGTCAAGCGGGTCTTCGTGATGGACGACTGCGCGGCGCTCATGCCGAACTACCTGCGCTTCGTCAAGGGTGTGGTGGACGCCCACGACCTGTCGCTGAACATCTCCCGGGAGATCCTCCAGCAGGACCGCCAGATCCAGATCGTGCGCCGCCGGCTGGTCCGCAAGGTGCTCGCCACGCTCAAGGAGATGCGCACCGCGCACGCCGAGCGGTACCGGACCTTCTGGTCGGAGTTCGGCCGGGTGGTCAAGGAGGGGCTGATCGAGGACCCGGACAACGCCGAGGCGATCCTCGACGTCGTCTCCGTCGCCTCCACCCACAACGCCGCCGAACTCACCACGCTGCGCGACTACGTGGAGCGGATGAAGGACGGCCAGAGCGAGATCTACTACGCCACCGGGGAGACCCGGGCGACGCTGGAGAACTCGCCGCACATGGAGGCGTTCCGGGCCCGGGGCTACGAGGTGCTGCTGCTCACCGACCCCGTCGACGAGGTGTGGGTGGAGCGGGTCGGCCAGTTCGACGGCCGGCCGCTGCGCTCGATCGCCAAGGGCCAGGTGGACCTCGACGCCTCGGCGGAGGGCTCCGACGCCGGGCAGGAGCGGGAGCGGCAGGCCAAGGAGTACGCCGACCTGCTCGCCTTCCTCGGCGGCGCGCTCGCCGACACCGTCAAGGAGGTCCGCCTCTCCTCCCGGCTGACCACCTCGCCCGCCTGCGTCGTCGGCGACGCGCACGACATCACCCCGACGCTGGAGAAGATGTACCGGGCGATGGGCCAGCAGGTGCCGCCGGTCAAGCGGATCCTCGAACTCAACCCGACCCACCCGCTGGTCACCGGCCTGCGCGCCGCCCACGAGCGCGGCGACGACGAGCCGGCCCTCACCGAGACGGCGGAGCTGCTGTACGGCATGGCGCTGCTCGCCGAGGGCGGCGACCTGGCCGATCCGGCCCGCTTCGCCCGCGTGCTGGCCGAGCGGCTGGCCCGGACCCTCTAGGCCATCGGCCCGGCGGCCCGTCGGTCAGTCGACCGGCGGGCCGCCGACCGGGTCGGTCAACCGCCGCTCGATCACCACGGTGGTGCCCTCGTCGGTGGAGGACATCCGCACCTGCGCGTACGCGTCCATCAACATCGCGCCGCGTCCCCGGTCCATCGCCGGCCGCCGGTCGCGCCACGTCCCGAAGTCCCGCACGGAGATCCGGACGGTGTCGGCGTCGACCTCCAGCCGGACCCGCACCTCCGGGCGGCTCGGTCGCTGGGCGTGCTCCACCGCGTTGTTGACCGCCTCCGACGCGGCCACCAGCAGGTCCTGCACCACGTCCGGGTCGACCTCCGGGCGGTCGAGCACCACCCGCAGGTCGCGGCGCATGGCCTGCGCCGCGGTGGGACCCGACGGGTACGTCCAGTCGAGGTCGACGTCGGGCACGGCGGACGGACGGGTGGGCGGGGGCGGGGGACCGTCCTCCGGCGCGGCGCTCCTCGGCCGGACGGTGCCGTTCGTTGGCCGCGGTCCGGCGGCGACCGCGCACACGGCGGTGCTTCCCGGACCGGTCGGCGAGGCCGGCGGCGCGGACTCCACGGTCGGTGGGGCGGGCGGCGCGATCTCCACGCTCCGCGGGGCGGGCGGCGCGGACTCGCCGGTCGGCGGGACCGGTCCGGTGGCCGGCTCGTCGGGGTGGGTGCGCAGCCCGGCCCGGCGCAGGAGGACGCGGATCCGTGCCACCAGGTCCGCAGCGGTGAACGGTTTCACCACGTAGTCGTCGGCGCCCAGGTCCAACCCCTCGACGCTGGCCTCACCGCCGGCCCGGGCCGACAGCACCACCACCGGCAGTGCCCGGGTGGCCTCCTCGCGGCGCAACGCACGGACCAGCGCGAAGCCGTCCAGCCCGGGCATCATCACGTCGGTGAGCAGCAGGTCCGGCGGGTTCCGGCGGATCTCGTCGAGGGCCTGGCGACCGTCACCGACCGTTTGTACCCGCCAGCCCTGCGCGGCCAGCAGCCGGGCCAGGTAGCCGCGCATGTCGCTGTTGTCGTCGGCCACCAGGATCCGCGCCTCGTGCGGCTCGTCGCCCTCCGGGCCGGTGCCGGGCGGGACGGCTCCGCCCGCCGGGGCCGGCCCGTCCATGGTGGATCCGGCGAGCCAACTGAACGCCGCCTGGGCGGCGACCTGCGCGACCTCGCCGAGCCCGGCCGGTTCGGGCCCGGCCGGCGGGGCGGTGAGCGCCCTCCAGGGCAGGGCGACGGTGAAGGTCGTACCGACGCCGGTGGCGCTGGCCACCCGCACCTCGCCGCCCTGCAACCGGGTCAGCTCCCGGACCAGCGCCAACCCGATGCCGGTGCCCTCGTGGCTGCGGGAGCGGGCCCCGTGCACCCGGTGGAAGCGTTCGAAGAGCCGGGGCAGGTCGGCCTCGGAAATCCCGATACCGGTGTCGGAGACGGTGAGCCGGACCTCGCGCTCGTCGTGCTCCAACGCCACCCGGATCCGACCGACGAAGGTGTACTTCAGCGCGTTGGACAGCAGGTTCGTGACGATCTGCTCCCAGAGCGCCGGGTCCACCGCGACCGGGCGGGGCAGCGGCGGGCACTGCACCACCAGCCGCAGCCCGGCCCGCTCGACGGCCGCCCGGAAGACGCTGGCGAACTCCCCGGTGACGGCGGCCAGGTCGACCTCGCGGGGGACGGCCCGCGCCTGCCCCGCCTCCAGGGTGGAGAAGGTCAGCAGGCTGTTGACCAGGGTGAGCAGGCGGCCGGCGTTACGCCGGGCGAGGTCGATCCGCTCGCGCTGCGCGGGCGGCAGCGGCTCGTCGGTGTCGGCGAGGGCGTCGCCGAGCGGACCGAGCATCAGCGTCAGTGGGGTGCGGAACTCGTGGCTGACGTTGGTGAAGAAGGTGGTCTTGACCCGGTCGAGCTCGGCCAGCGCCTCGGCCCGCCGCCGCTCCTCCTCGTACGCCCGGGCGTTGCGCACCGCCACGGAGACCTGCTGGGCGAGCAGCTGGAAGAACGACCGGTAAGCCTCGTCGAGGCCGCGGCTGGGGCTCACCCCGACCAGCAGCACTCCGAGTGGCTGGTCCAGCTCGGCCGAGGGCAGCGGCAGGGCCAGCGCGACCCGGACCGGATCGTCGAACGCCCCGGCCGGCAGCGGCATCCGCGTGGCGACGTCGGTGACCTCGGTGGTCGTACCCGACGCGGCGGCCGGCAGCCCCCACCCGCCGGTGTCGCCGGCGGCCTCGACCACGGCGGGCAGCGTGGCGCCGACCACGGCCGCGCCGGCGTGCGCGACCCGCCGCAGCCGGCCGTCCTCGCGCAGGTAGATCGCCGCGAACGGGACGTCGAGCGGATGCCCGGCGATCGCCTCCACCAGACCGGCGCAGGTGGCCCCCGTGTCGACGGTCTGCCCGCCGCCGTGCACGGACAGGTCCCGCAGCAGGCGCAGCCGGCGCTCGCCGACCACCTGCTCGGTGACCTCGCTGCACACGGTGAGGATGCCGACGGTGCGGCCGTCGTCGTCACGCGCGGGCGCGTGCGAGACGCTGAAGTACGCCTCCTCGCGGTAGCCGGCCCGGTCGAGCAGCAGCCGCAGGGCGGGAACCCAGCTCGCCACGCCGGTCGCCATCGCCTCCTCGATGAGGGGCCGCAGCACGTCCCAGCCCTCGGCGAGGGTGACCCGGACGTCGTCGCCGAGCGCGGCGGGATGCTTGTCCCCGATCAGCGCCGAGTACGCGTCGTTGTAGAGCTGGGTGAAGCGGTCACCCCAGAGCAGCAGCATCGGATACCGGGACGACAGCACCATCCGCACCGCCGCTCGCAGGCTCTGCGACCAGCCCTCGACGGCCCCCAGGGGCGTGCCGGACCAGTCGATGCGAGCCATCAACCGCCCGGTGTCACCACCGGCGGCGAACAGGTCCCCCGTAGGCGCGCTCACCTGTGACCGAACCCCATTCGGCCCTCCAGTTCCCGGGCCGGTCGACCCTGCCGGCGTTCCTACCCATCCTGACACCCGCTCTCACCTCGGTCGGTTCGGGGACCCGTGACGTCGCTCATCCCCGCCGGACTCCTGCGCAGTGGCGCGGCGCGGGCGGCCGCCGTCACTGTCCGGGAGCCCGGCCGCCGCCCGACGGGACACCCGGCTCCGCGGGGCATTGTCGACACGCTCGCACGGTCCGCAACTCGGCGTGGAAGGCCCTCGCCTGACCGGGTGAAGAACTTCACAAGAAGTGGGCAATCGGCCGAAACTCTCCCTAACGTCGTTCTGGTCCGCGATCGCGGACACCACGGTCGGTAACGCCTAATCCATGCCGCCGATCGCGAGACCCTGTCACCAGGCATGGAGCGGGGGACCCACTAGTTCCTCGGTGCACGTCACCTCGGGGTGAAGCCGCCAGCGGCGGCCGGGCTCCTCGGCCCGAACCCGACAGCTCACCTCGTCGGCGTGGAGGAATCCACATGGCAACTGAAAACACCGCCCGTCACCGACGGGCCAGCTCGCGCCGCACTGCCGTCGGCACGCTCGCCGTCGGCGCGGTCACCGGGGTCGCGGCCATCCTCGCCCCGGCCTCCCCGGCGAGCGCCGCCGGCGTCAACTGGGACGCGATCGCCCAGTGCGAGTCCAGCGGCAACTGGCACATCAACACCGGGAACGGCTACTACGGTGGCCTGCAGTTCTCGCAGAGCACCTGGGCCGGCTACGGCGGCAAGAAGTACGCCGCCCGCGCCGACCTGGCCAGCCGTGGCGAGCAGATCGCCATCGCCGAGAAGGTGCTCGACGGCCAGGGCATCGGCGCCTGGCCGACCTGCGGCAAGAAGGGCGGCTCGACCCGGAGCTACGCCACCTCGGAGAAGTCGCAGAAGTCGGAGCGGCGCGCCACGCGAGCCGCCACCAAGGAGCGCTCCTCGCGTGGGGAACAGCCCAGCAGCCGCAGCCAGCGGCGCAGCGCACCGGCCGGCACGGGCAAGGTCCACGTCGTCAAGCCGGGCGACACGCTGGCGAAGATCGCCGACGCCCGGGACCTGACCGGGGGCTGGCGCGCGCTGTACGAGCGCAACAGGGGGATCGTCGGCGCCGACCCGGGCCTGATCTTCCCGGGTCAGAAGCTCGCGCTCTGATCCCGTTCCGTCCGGCCCCGCAGGGGACCGGACGGGCAGGTGACACCCGAACACGTGAGCGCCCGGCCGCCGCCCAGCGGCCGGGCGCTCACGGGTCCGCCGGCCCGGCAACGCCTTGCCGCCGGGGCGCCCATCGCGCGTCCGTTCACCCTGCCCGAGGCGGAGACGACGCCGCCCGGTCCGGCAGACTGCCGAGCAGCACGGCGCGGGGAGAACGGTGTGCCAGGTCCTCGGCGACGCTGCCGAGTAGTCGCTCGCCGAGCCCCTGACCGCCCCGACCCACGACAAGCAGATCGACGTCGCGGGACTCGGCCACCGCCAGCAGCCCGTCCGCCGGATGACCGACGACCACCTCGATGCTCGGCGGCGGCAACTCCGCCGGCAGTCCGTCCGCCCACTCGTCGAGCATCCGGCGGGCCCGCCGTTCCTCGTCGGTCGCCTCGCCGTCGACCAGGTCCGGGCTGGTCACCGCGACGAGCACCAGCTCGCTGGCGGTGCCGCTCAGCGTGCGCACCACGGCGCGCAGGGCCCGGTCGGAGTCCGGGGAGCCGTCCACGCCGACGAGGACCCGCAACCCCGTCCCGGTCGGCGCCGGCGGCCGGGACCGCACCTCGACCCGCCGGGTGCCCGCCCGGCCACGCTCCACCGCGATGGGTACGAAGATCGGCCCGAGCAGCCCCCCGACCAGGTACCAGAGCAGGTTGCGGTGCCCGCCCCGGGTGACGAAGACGGCCGCGGTCAGCAGGCCGGTCGCCAGCCAGACCATCACTACGAGGAGCACCCACCACTGGCCCACGCGCGTGCATACCCGACCCGCCCCCGGGTAAAGCCGCCGCGGCGGCGGATAGGGTTGGCCCAGGTGTGCCGGGAAGTCTGGTCGGCGATGGATGACGCGACCCCTGCCGACGAGGAGTTTCCGTGACCGACGCCACCCGGCGCCGCACCAGCCTGTTCGCCCGACACTCGTGGGGCGAGACCAGCCGCATCTCCGCCATCCTCCGCAAGGAGACCGTGGGCGGCGCGCTGCTGCTCATCGGGGCGCTGTTGGCGTTGATCTGGTCGAATTCGCCCTGGGCGGAGGGCTACCGGTGGGTGCGCGACCTGACCGTCGGCCCGTCCGCGCTGCACCTCGACCTCAGCCTCGCCACCTGGGCGGCCGACGGCCTGCTCGCCATCTTCTTCTTCGTCGCCGGGCTCGAACTCAAGCGGGAATTCGTCGCCGGTGACCTGCGCGATCCGCGCCGCGCCGCCGTGCCGGTCGCCGCGGCCGTGGGCGGGGTGGTCGTACCCGCCGTGCTGTACTACCTGATCGCCGCCGGCGCGGGCCCCGGCGCCGGCAGGGGCTGGGCCATCCCGACCGCCACCGACATCGCATTCGCCCTCGCCGTGCTCGCCGTGGTCGGCCGGTGCCTCCCGTCGGCGCTGCGCACCTTCCTGCTCACCCTCGCCGTCGTCGACGACCTGATGGCGATCGTCATCATCGCCGTCTTCTACACCGTCGACCTCTCGGTGGCCCCGTTGCTGGGCGCGCTGGTGCCGCTGGTGGTCTTCGCCCTGCTGGTGCAGCGTCGGGTCCGCTCCTGGTGGCTGCTGCTGCCCCTGGCGGTGGTGACCTGGACGCTGGTGCACGAGTCCGGGGTGCACGCCACCGTGGCGGGGGTGCTGCTGGCCTTCACCGTCCCGGTGATCCGCAGCGCGGACGCCGGTGGCCCGGACGCGGGCCCCGGCCTGGCCGAGCACTTCGAGCACCTGTTCCGGCCGATCTCCGCCGGGATCGCCGTACCGATCTTCGCGTTCCTCTCCGCCGGCGTCACCGTGGGCGGTCTCTCCGGTCTGGTCACCTCGCTGAGCGACCGGGTCGCGATCGGCATCGTGGTCGGCCTGGTCGTCGGCAAGCCGATCGGCATCCTGGTGGCCACCTGGCTGGTGTCCCGGTTCACCCGGGCCGCCCCCGACGAGGGCCTCAACTGGCTCGACGTGCTGGGCCTGGCACTGCTCGGCGGCATCGGCTTCACGGTGTCGCTGCTGATCGGCGAGCTGGCCTTCGGCCTGGGCAGCGAACGTGACGACCACGTCAAGGTCGCCGTGCTCACCGGGTCGCTGCTGTCGGCGCTCCTGGCGACCGTCATCCTCCGCGCCCGTAGCCGCGTCTACCGCCGGGTCCACGAGGCCGAGCGGGTCGACCTCGACCAGGACGGCGTGCCGGACGTCTACGAATCCGAGGCCGACCGGTCCACCGGTCGGTGAGCACGGCGATGGCCGGACGGGCGACCCCCGTCCGGCCATCGCTACGGTCGGGGGTGCCCGGACCGTTATGATCACCGGGAACCGTGGAGCGCCGGGAAGTCCGGTCGGCACCGTGCTGATCCCTGCCCCTGGAGGCTGATCCCGTGCTGCTGCTCTCCTTCGCCGCCGTCCTGCTGGCCGCCGTGCTCGTGTCGGCCCTGGCGCATCGCACCATCCTCTCCACGGCGGCGCTGTTCCTGATCGCCGGTTTCGTGCTCGGCGAGGACACCACCGGGGTGCTGCACCTGCGGGCGGACTCCCCGATCGTGGCGCAGCTGGCGGAGCTGGCGCTGTTCGCGGTGCTCTTCACCGACGGGATGCGGGTGGGCTGGGCCGACCTGCGCTCGGCGTGGCGGCTGCCCGGCCGGGCGCTCGGCTGGGGTCTGCCGCTGACGCTGCTGGTGACCGCGGTGCTGGCGCACTACGTGGCCGGGTTGGACTGGCCGGAGGCACTGCTGATCGGGGCGATCCTGGCCCCCACCGACCCGGTGTTCGCCGCCGCGCTGGTCGGCAACGACAGGGTGCCGGCCCGGCTGCGGCACCTGCTCAACGTCGAGTCCGGCGTCAACGACGGCCTGGCCCTGCCGTTCGTGGTGCTCCTGCTGGCCGTCGCCGCCGGCTCCGACCTGCACCTGGCGGAGCTGGCCACCGAGCTCGCACTCGGGCTGCTGATCGGTGTGCTGGTGCCGCTGCTGGCGATCGCGTTGGAACGGACCCGCTGGTTCGCCGCGTCGGCGGCGTACGCCCCGTTGAACGGGGTGGCGATCGGCCTGCTGGTGCTGGCCCTGGGCAAGGCGACCCACGGGAACCTGTTCCTCGCCGCGTTCGCCGCCGGCATCACCGTGGCGACGTTCGGGCCGCGGGAGCGGGCGGCGTTCGAGCACCTCGGGGAGAACGTCGCCGAGCTGCTGAAGCTGGCCGCGTTGCTGGTCTTCGGCGCGCTGATCTCGGTACGGTTCCTCGGCGAGATCAGCTGGACCGGCTGGGTCTTCGCGATCCTGGCGATCGTGGTCGCCCGTCCGGTCGCGCTGTGGATCTCCTTCCTGCGCTCCGGCCTGAGCCTCCGGGAGCAGGCCGCCGCCATGTGGTTCGGCCCGAAGGGGTTCGCCTCGGTGGTCTACGGACTGCTGGTGCTGGAGTCCGGCATCCCCGCCGCGGACGAGGTGTTCCACCTGGTGGCCCTGACCATCGTCGTCTCGATCCTGGCGCACTCCTCCACCGACGTCGTGATCGCCCGGGCCTTCGACGAGGCCCGGGAGGCCCCGGCCTGGTACGGCGTGCTGCGCCGGGTCCGGGGGGATCGCCGGTCGACGGCGCCGTCGGCACCGCGCGACGAGGCGGTCGAGCCCCGCTCCGCCGGTGACGACCAGGCCGGCCCGAGGTAGCGCGGCCGGGCAGAGCGGCTCGGCCGCTACGCCGACCCGGCCGGGTACGCCCGGGTCTCGCTGGCCCGCACCGCCGCCCAGACCTGCTGGCCCGGTCCCAGGCGCAGCCGCGCGGCGGCGGCCGGGGTGACGTCGGCGGCGACGGGGACCGGCCCGCCGAGCTGCACCCGCAGGTTGTCCCCGTGCCGCTGCACGCCGGAGACCGTGGCCGGCCAGGTGTTGCGGGGACTGCCCTCGGGTCGGTGCGCGTGCAGGGCGACCGCTGCGGGTGGGAACACCACGAAGGCGTCGCCGTCGAGCCGTTCGGCGGTGGTGAGGACGAAGCCGTCGCCGAGGCGTACCCGGTGGCCGTCGGCGCGGCCCCGGTAGAGGTTGAGGCCGACCAGCCGGGCGACGTAGTCGGTGCGCGGCCGGGCGGTGACGGTGGCCGCGTCGCCGTCCTGGACCACCCGGCCGTCCTCGACGATGACCAGCCGGTCGGCCAGCGCCAGCGCGTCGAGCGGGTCGTGGGTGACCAGCAGGGTCGCCCCGTCATGGTCGGCCAGGTGCCGGTGCAGCTGCGCCCGGGTGTCCAGCCGGGTCCGCGCGTCCAGCGCCGCGAGCGGCTCGTCGAGCAGCAGCAACCTCGGATGCACGGCGAGCGCGCGGGCGAGGGCGACGCGCTGGGCCTGGCCGCCGGAGAGCTGCCGTGGCCGGCGCTCGGCGTACCCGGCGAGCCCGACCCGGTCCAGCCAGCCGGCGGCCCGCTGGCGGGCGGCCCGCCGGTCGAGGCCCTGCCGGCGCGGGCCGAACGCGACGTTGTCCAGGGCGCTCAGGTGCGGGAAGAGCAGGTAGTCCTGGAAGACCACGCCGATCCGTCGGCGCTCCGGCGGGACCCAGCGTCCCTGGTCGGGCCGGTCCAGGTCGACGCCGTCGAGCCGGAGGTGCCCGCCGGTCAGCGGTCGCAGCCCGGCCAGGGCCCGCAGCGCGGTGGTCTTGCCGGCGCCGTTCGGGCCGAGCAGCGCGACCACCTCGCCGGCGGCCAGCCGCATCCGGACGTCGAGGCGGAACGCGCCCCGGTCGACGACGAGGTGACCGTCCAGCAGCGGCGCGGTCACGGGCCGGCGATCCAGCGGTCGCGGAGCCCGGCGAGGATCGCCACCGAGACGGTGAGCAGGATCAGGCTGAGTACGATCGCGGCCTCCAGGTCCGTCTCCAGGGCCAGGTAGACCGCGAGCGGCATGGTCTGGGTGCGGCCGGGAAGGTTCCCGGCGAAGGTGATGGTGGCGCCGAACTCGCCCAGCGCCCGGGCCCAGCAGAGCACCGCGCCGGCGGCGACCCCGGGGGCGACCAGCGGCAGGGTGACGTGGGTGAAGATGGTCCACCGGCCGGCGCCCAGGGTCGCGGCGGCCTCCTCGTAGCGGTGGTCCGCGCCGCGCAGCGCCCCCTCCACGGCGATGATCAGGAACGGCATCGCCACGAACGCCTCGGCGAGCACCACGCCGGTGGTGGTGAACGGCAGGGTGACGCCGAAGGCGGCGTCGAGCCACCGGCCGACCAGCCCGTTGCGGCCGAACACCAGCAGCAGCGCCACGCCGCCGACCACCGGCGGGAGGACCAGAGGCACGGTGACCAGCGCCCGCACCAGCCGCCGGCCGGGGAACTCCGCCCGGGCCAGCAACCAGGCCAGGGGTACGCCGAGCAGCAGGCAGAGCAGGGTGGCCAGGGTGGCGCACTGCACCGACAGGCGCAGCGCGGTGAGCACCCCCGGCGCGGTCAGCCGCTGCGGCAGGGTCGCCCACGGCGTCCGGACCAGCAGCCCGGCCAGCGGCAGCACCAGGAACAGCAGCCCGAGGCCGGCGGGTACGAGCAGCGCCACCGGCACCCGCCGGCCGGGCCCGCGCGGTCGCCGGACCGCGGCGGCGGGCTCCTCGACGACCGGGGGCGTCATGATCCGGCTGGCGCCTGGAAGCCGGCGTCGGTGAGCGCGGTGCGGCCCGCCGCGGAGAGCACGTACGCCACGAAGGCCCGGGCGCCGGCCTGGTTCGGGGCGTCCCGGAGCACGATGATCGGATAGTCGTTGATCGCGCTCGCGGATTCGGGGAACTCGATGCTGTCGACGGCGTCGGCGGCGGTCCTGGCGTCGGTGCGGTAGACCAGCGCGGCGTCGACCTCGCCCAGCTTCACCTTCGACAGGGCGCCCCTGACGTCCTGCTCCAGGGTGACCGGTGTGAGCGTCACCTTCGCCGCGGCCAGGGCCCGGGTGCCCGCCGCCCCGCAGGGCACCTGCTCGGCGCAGAGCGCCACCTTGATCCCGGGTCCGGCCAGGTCGGCCAGCCCGGTGATCTTCCTGGCGTTGCCCTTCGGCACGGCGATGACCAGCTGGTTGCGGGCGAAGGTGGTCGGGGAGTCCGCGCCGTTGCCGGCCTCGGTCACCGTGGCCATGTTCTTCGGGGCGGCGGAGGCGAACACGTCGGCGGGCGCGCCCTGGTTGATCTGGGCGGCCAGAGCGGAGCTGCCGGCGAAGTTGAAGTTCACCTCGGCGCCGGGGTGGGCGGCCTCGAACGCCGTACCCAGGGCGGTGAACGACTCGGTCAGCGACGCCGCCGCGAACACCGTCACGGTGCCGGTGACGGCGCCGGCGCTCCCGCCGCCGGCCGGTCGCCGGTCCCCGGCCCCGCTGCCGCAGGCGGTGGCGCCGACGACGGTCAGGGCCGCGAGCGCGGCCAGGGCGGACCGGATACACCGTGCGGTCACGAACTCCTCCCCCTGCCGCCACCGGGGGCGGCACGCTCCACCACGACGGTGGTCGACTTGATCACGGCGACGGCCACCGAGCCGACCCGCAGGTCCAGCTCGTCGACCGCCTCCCGGCTCATCAGCGAGACCACCCGGAACGGTCCGGCCTGGATGTCGACCTGCGCCATCACGGTGTCCCGGACGACCGCGGTGACGATGCCGCGCAGCCGGTTGCGGGCCGAGGAGAACTCCGCCCGGTCCGGCTCGGCGGCCTGCGCGCGGACGAAGCCGGCCAGGTCGACGCCGTCGATCAGCCGGTGGCCCTGCGGGTCGCGGGTGGCGGCGAGCCGGCCGGCGTCCACCCAGCGGCGCACCGTGTCGGTGCTGACGCCGAGCAGTTCGGCGGCTTCGCTGATCCGGAAGACGGTCACCCGGTCACCCTAGCGGGCCGCATCTGCGTGGCGGAAGGGAGCGAAGTGCCCGCGTACCGGAGGGATCAGTAGGGAAAATGGCCGCAGGTGCGGTAGCGCCGCCGGGGGCGGGTGGGCGACGCATGGCTACCATGCCGGGCGTGACGACCTTCGATGCGGAAGCCGCCGTCGACCTGGTCTGGCGACGCCAGGGCGTCTGGTCCCGGGCGGCCGGCAACGCGAAACGGCGGATCGTCGCCGCCCGCCGCGCCGTCGCCGGGCTCACCATCGGCGCCGCGGTCGCCGGCACCGCCGCCGCGGGGATCGGGGAGACCGTGCCCGCCCGGGTCCTCGCCGTCGTCGCGGCCGCCGCGCTGCTGCTGGTGCCGATCGTGACCCGGGCGGCGTCCCGGGAGTCGGTGCAGGCCTGGACGCGGCTGCGGTCGGTCTCCGAGGCGTTGAAGGCCGACGTGCACCGCCACCTGGCCGGTGTCGCTCCGTTCGCCGGCGCCGACCGGGACGCCGTGCTGCTGCGCCGCCTGGACGCCCTGATGGACGACGTGGGGGACCTGATGGGGCACGTCGTCGATCCGGCGCCGGACGCGCGGCCGTTGCCCGAGGTGTCGGACGTGCCGAGCTACCTGACGGCCCGGGTCCGCGGGCAGGTCGAGGGGTACTACCTGCCTATGGCGCGCCGGATGGCGACCCGGTCCGAGCGGGTCGGGCGCGCCGCGACCACGGTGACCGTCGCCGGCGCGCTGCTCTCCGCGACGGTGGCCGTGCTCGGCGACCCGCTGGGGCTGACCGCCTGGATCGGCGTCACCGCCACCGTCACCACGGCGCTGGTCGGCTACGGGGCCGCCCAGCGCTACGAGCACCAGCAGATCGAGTACGCCCGCACGGCCGACCAGCTCACCCGGCTGCTGGCCGTCCGCGCCGCCGGTCAGGGCTGGGCCGACGACGACGCGGTCGTGGCGGAGGCCGAGCGGATCATCTCGCTCTCCAACGAGGGGTGGATGGCCCGGATGATCGAGCTCGATGGCGCAGCGCAGCAGTGACATCACCGGCTGTGGCATATAGCATCGTCGATAGTGCTCACTGACCGTCGCCATGGGTGGAGGTCCGTCCACCTTCGACTCAAATGGGGGAGCCTCCGTGGATCTCATCGCTCGCCAGCCGGGCCCGACCCCGCCGCCGCTGGACGACCTGCGGCACACACCGCTCGGCCAGATCCCGCTCGACCGGGCCCGGGCCGTGGTCCGGGTCGCCGACCGCCGGGCGGACCAGCCGGCCCGTGTCGATGTCGCCGCCTTCTCTTCTTCGATCTGAGCCTGGCACGCCGGGTCGCGACCGGGCCGGTCGGGTCGCCCCGCTGAGTCAGTACGTGCTGAAGCTGACCAGCCGCTGCGACCTCGCCTGCGACCACTGCTACGTCTACCAGCACCCGGACCAGTCCTGGCGGCGGCAACCGCACGTCATGGCCCCCTCGACGGTCTCCGCCACCGCGCGGCGCATCGCCGAGCACGCGGCGGCGCACCGGCTCGGCGCCGTCCGGGTCGTCCTGCACGGCGGTGAACCGCTGCTCGCCGGCGCCGACCGACTCGACGCGACCGCCGCCGAGCTGCGCCGGCGGATCGAGCCGGTGGCCCGGCTCGACCTGCGCATGCAGTCCAACGGTGTGCTGCTCACCCCGGCGATCGCCGACGTGCTGGTCGCCCACGACGTCAAGGTGGGCATCTCCTTCGACGGCGACCTGGCCGCCAACGACCGGCACCGCCGCCACGCCAACGGGGCCAGCAGCCACGCCGCGGTGCGCCGCGCGCTGGCCCTGCTGCGCCGCCCGGCATACCGCCCCAGCTACGCCGGCATCCTCTGCACCGTCGACCTCGCCAACGATCCGGTCCGGGTCTACGAGGCGGTGCTGGCCGAGCAGCCCCCGCACGTCGACTTCCTGCTGCCGCACGCCAACTGGGACCGCCCACCCGAGCGGGGTGACGGCACCGCCACCCCGTACGCCGACTGGCTGCTGGCGGTGCACCGGCGCTGGCTGGCCGACGGGCGGCCGGTGCCGATCCGGCTGCTGGAGTCCCTGCTCGCCACCGCCGCCGGGGGCGCCAGCCGGACGGAGGCGGTCGGGCTCGGCCCGGCCGACCTGGTCGTCGTCGAGACCGACGGCACCTTCGAACAGGTCGACTCCCTCAAGTCGGCCTTCGACGGCGCGGCGGCCACCGGGCTGGACGTCTTCCGCCACCGGGTGGACGACGCGGCGGCGCACCCGATGATCGCCGTCCGGCAGATCGGCCTGGCGGGGCTCTGCGCGACGTGCCGCGCCTGCCCGGTGGTCCACCGGTGCGGCGGCGGGCTCTTCGCCCACCGGTACCGCTCCGGCAACGGCTTCGACAACCCCTCCGTCTACTGCGCCGACCTGCGCGAGCTGATCGACGCGGTGAGCGTGCCGGCAGCCGAGCCACCCGACCCGCCGGCGGACGCGCTGGGCCCGGCGGTCCTCGACGACCTCGGCACCGGTTACGGCAGCGACGACTCGGTGCGCCAGCTGGTCGCCGTCCACCAGGCGATGGTCCGCGCGCTGCTGGTCGCGCTCAGCCCCGAGGCGGCCGTCGACCCGGTCGCCGCGCCGGGCTGGGAGCTGCTGGCCGCCCTCGACGTCACCGCGCCCGACGCCGTGCGGACGGTCCTCGCCCATCCCTTCGTCCGCCGGTGGGCGCGCTCCTGCCGCGACGCCGCCGAGGTCGACCTGGCGTACCTCGGCTGCGTGGCCGCCGCCGCCGCGGTGCACGCCGGCGTCGAGGCCGAACTCGTCGTGCCCGTCCGCGACGGCCTGGTCAACCTGCCGACCCTCGGCGCCGTCGCCCTCGACACCGTCGACGGCGACGGGTCGATCTCCGTCACCGCCGATGGCTTCGCGGTGCGCGCCGGGCGGCAGCGCGTCGCCGTGCGACCCGGCGACGCCGCCGACCCGCCCGGTTGGCGGCCGGTACGCCGGCTGCCCCTCGGCGGGCACCACCTGCTGCTGGAGGACACCGACCCGTACCGGGACTGCTACGGGCTGCCGGTCGCGCCCCGGCTGGACCGGGTGACCGCCGAGCGGTGGACGCGGCGGCTGGAGCGGGCGGTCCACCGGGTCGGCGCCGAGTCGGCGGGGTACGCCCCCGGCCTGCGCGCGCTGCTGCGGGCCGTGGTGCCGCTGCGTCCGGACCCGACGGGCCGGCAGCGCAGCGCCGCCGCCGGGGCCGCCTTCGGCGCGGTGGCCGTCACGCCGACCCCCGACGACGCCGCCCTAGCGGTGCTGCTCGTCCACGAGGTGCAGCACCTCAAGCTGGACGCGGTGCTGGACGTCGCCGACCTCTTCGACCGGACCGACCCCCGGACGCTGACCGTGCCGTGGCGCGACGACCCCCGTCCCGTCGAGGGCGCCCTGCACGGCGTATACGCCCACCTGGCGGTCGCCGATGTGTGGCGCACCCGACCCGGCCCGGCCGCCGCCGCCCACCACCGCCGCTACCGGGACTGGACCGTCGGGGCGCTCGAGGCCCTGCTCGGCCTCGGCGCGCTGACCCCCACCGGCGACCGCTTCGTCCGGCGGATGCGGGAGACGGTGGACGGGTGGAGCTGACCGCGGGCCGGGAGACGCTGGCGGCGCAGCTGCGCGGGTTGGGGCTGCCCGCCGGGGCGACGGTGCTGGTGCACAGCGCCCTGTCCCGGGTCGGGCACGGGCCCGCGACCCTGCTGGCCGCGCTGCGCGACGTGCTCGGCCCGGAGGGCACCGTGGTCGTCGGCACCCAGACCCCGGGCAACTCGGTCACCTCCCGGGCGTTCCGGGCCGCCACCGCCGGGATGAGCCCCGCCCAGGTCGCGGCGGCGGAGGCGGCGATCACCCCGTTCGACCCGGAGCACAGCCCGGCGGAGGGCACGGGCGCCTTCGCCGAGCACGTCCGCCGTCAGCCCGCGGCGCGGCGCAGCCACCACCCGCAGGCGTCCTTCGCCGCCGTCGGCCCCGGCGCGACCACCGTGACCGCCGTGCACGACCTCGACTGCCACCTGGGCGAGCGGTCACCGCTGGGCGCCCTGCACGCGGCCGACGCCGTCGTGCTCCTGCTCGGGGTGGGCTGGTCGGTGTGCACCGCGTTCCACCTCGCCGAGTACCGGCTGCGCCGCCCCGCCCCGGAGCGGGCCTACCGCTGCTACGTGCGCGGGGTCGACGGTCGCCGGCTGCGGCGCGACTTCCGGGCCCCGCACCTGGACGACACGGACTTCGCGGTGATCGGCGCCGCGCTGGAGGGATCGGTGCCGGTGCGTACCGGACCAGTGGGCGCGGCGGTGGGCCGGCTGGTCCGGCTGCGGCCGGCCGTGGACTTCGCCCGTGGGTGGATGGATGAGCACCGGCGGCCGTGAGCGGGGCAGTCGGCGGTTGGCGGATGTCGATACTGTGGGCGGCCCAGGGTGGCTGCGCCGGGCGGGAGCGGTAGGTGGCGGAGGACGAGTTCCGGGTGGACGAGAGCGCCCCCGTGTTCTTCCTCAGCTATGCCCGGACCCGCAACCGGATCGCCGCGCCCCCGCGGGACACCAACAGCAAGGTCTTCCAGCTCTTCGTCGACCTCTCCGACCACGTCGTCGAGCTGCTGGGTCTGCGCCCGGGCCGGACGGCCGGCTTCATGGACCGGGTGCTCGACGGCGGTCAACTGTGGACGGAGGATCTGGCCTTCGCCGCCGGCCACTGCCAGGTCTTCATCCCGTTGATCTCCCCGCAGTACCTGCGCAGCGAGTGGTGCGCCCGCGAGTGGGACGCGTTCTCCCGGCGGCCGGTCCTGCTGCGGCCGGGCGCGGAGGCGTCGGCGGGGGAGACGCCGCTGATCCCGGTCAACTGGTCGGTGGTGGAGCGGCGGCGGGTGCCTCCGGTCGTGTCGCAGCGGCAGATGTTCAGCCCCACCCGGCTACCCCCGGAGATCGCCCCGCAGTACCACGACGAGGGCATCTACGGGCTGCTGAGCCTCGGCAAGAACGGCAAGGACGCCTACGACGCGGTGGTGTGGCGCCTGGCGCAGCGCATCGCCAAGGCGTACCAGACCCACTGGGTCGCCGCCCGGGTCCCGGACGACGTGCGCGAGCTGCGCGACAGCTTCGAGGAGGCCGGGCATGAACTGGGCTGACGCTTCCTCGACCAGCGCGGTCGCCGGGCGGGAGACCTACTTCTTCCTCAGCTACGCCCACTCGGTTCCGCTGTCGGCGGCGGCCCGCCCGGACACCGACTTCTGGGTCACCCGGTTCTTCCAGGACCTGGGCACGGCGGTACGCGACGGCGCGAGCCGGACCGGCGAGCTGGACGTCGGGTTCTTCGACGGCCTGGTCAACCCCGGCGCGGACCTGAAGCAGACGCTGACCGAGGCGCTCAGCCTCGCCCACGTCTTCGTGCCGCTGTACTCGCCCAACTACTTCCGCAACGCCTGGGCGGTGGGGGAGCGGGACTCGTTCCGCAGCCGGCTCAGCCGGTTGTCGCCGTCCCGGGCCGCCCGGCACATCCTGCCGGTGCTCTGGATGCCGCTGCCGTCGTGGAGCGACCGGTCGGAGACGGTCCCCGCCCTGGAGCTGGTCCGCGACGGCGGCGACCGCGCCGACTACGCCGAGAACGGGCTGCGCGCGCTGTGCAAGCTGAGCGCCTACCGGCGGCAGTACCGCAGCGTCCTCACCGCGCTGGCCGAGCGGATCGTCACCGTGGCCGAGACCGAACCACTGCCCCGGTCCCGGGCCGCGCCCCTGACCGGCAGCCCGGTCACCGACGCCGGCGGCCCCGCGCTGGTGGTCGCCACCCTCACCCCGCACGGCGCCCGCTGGCGCCCGTACGGCGACCAGCACGAGCTGACGGTCGCCGACTACGTCGCCGCCACGGCGGAGCGGCTCGGCCTGCCCACCACCGTCGTGGAGCTGGACCGGGCCCGGGACCGGGTCCCGGAGAGCCCCACGGTGGTGCTGGTCGACGCGGCCGTCGGCGGGGCCGCCGCGCGGGCCGCCCTGCACGGCCTGCCGCAGTGGGTCGTCCCGCTGGTGATCGCCGCCGACCACGAGCGCGGCGAGCAGACCCCCGAGACGATCGCCGGTACGTTGCAGGACGCCGGGTTCCCCCGGGTGCTGCCGGTGCGCGGCATCGACGAGTTCGAACGCTGCACGCCGCTGCTGGTGACCGAGGCCCGCAAGCAGTTCCTCCGGCACGGTCCCGTCGACCCGCCGGAGGGGCCACCCACCCCGAGACCGAGCCTGCGACAGACCGGGGAATCCGACGTACGGCGAGGGAAGGACGAGCGATGACGGCACCGCGCGACGGCCAGGTCGTCACCTTCTACTCCTACAAGGGCGGCACCGGCCGCACCATGGCCCTGGCCAACACCGCCTGGATCCTGGCGGCGAACGGCCAGCGGGTGCTCGTCGCCGACTGGGACCTGGAGTCACCCGGCCTGCACCGGTTCTACGCGCCGTTCCTCGACCCCGACCAGGTCGCCTCCACCGGCGGGGTGATGGACCTGATCCTGGAGTACGAGTGGGAGAACGCGCGGCGGCGCAAGGAGGGCACGGATCCGGTCCGGCGCCCCGGCGACTGGCACCGCGAGTTCGCCCGGGTGCACAAGTACGCCTTCTCGGTGAGCTGGGAGTTCCCCGGCGGCGGCAGTCTGGACCTGCTGCTGGCCGGCCGGCACAACCCCGACTACGCCACCAGCGTCACCGGGCTCAACTGGGACAACTTCTACAACCGGCTCGGCGGCGCCCAGTTCTTCGACGCGCTGCGCGAGGACATGAAGCGGCACTACGACTACACCCTGATCGACAGCCGCACCGGGATCAGCGACGTCGCCGAGATCTGCACCATCCACCTGCCGGACGTCCTGGTCGACTGCTTCACCCTCAGCGACCAGGGCATCGACGGCGCGGCGGCGGTCGCCGCCCGGGTCCGCGGCTACGAGGGGCGGCGGGCGCGGCGGGTCCTGCCGGTGCCGATGCGGGTCGACGAGGGGGAGAAGAGCAAGCGGGACGCCGGTCGGGCGCTGGCCATGCAGCGGTTCGCCGGCCTGCCGGGCGGCATGACCGACGCCGAGCGCCAGGAGTACTGGCTCACCGTCGAGGTGCCCTACCGGGCGTACTACGCCTACGAGGAGACGCTGGCCACGTTCGGCGACGAGCCGGGCAGCCGGACCAGCCTGCTCTCCGCGTACGAGACGTTGACCAGCCACATCACCAACGGGCGGGTCGCCGCCCTGCCCCGCGTCGACGAGGCGCTGCGCCGGCAGACGGTCCAGCGCTTCGAGCGCAAACCGGTGATCGTCGACGAGCTGATCGTGCTGCGCCACGTACCCGAGGACCAGGTCTGGGCGGAGTGGGTGCAGTCCGTGCTCAGCGCCGCCGACCTGCGGGTGGTGACCGTGCCGGCGGTTGGCGCGGCGCCCGTGCCGGGCGGCACGGCGTCCCGGGAGCTGCGGCTGGTCTCCCGGGCCTGGCTGGCCGCCCGGCGGGCCCGGCACGGCCTGGACCCAGGCCGGGGCGCAGCGGACTGGCTGGCGCTGCACGTGGACGACACCCCACCGGCGCCGGACGTCCCGATCGGCAGCTGGGCGTCGGTGCACGAGCTCACCGCCGAGGACGCCGCCGCGCAGCTGCTCAAGCTGGTCGGGCGGTCGGCCGTGGAGGGCGGGCCGGGCCTGCGCGTCGCCCGCTATCCGGGCGTCACCGCGGGGGTGTTCAACCCGCCGGGCCGCAACGCCCGCTTCACCGGACGGGAGGAGCTGCTGGGCCGGCTCCGCGAGGAGCTGAAGGCGGGGGGCGGTGAGCGGACCCCGGTCGCGCTGCGCGGCGGTCCCGGCCTCGGCAAGACCCAGCTCGCCATCGAGTACGCGCACCGCTTCCGCGGCGCCTACGACATCGTCTGGTGGATCCCGGCCGACCCGCCGCAGTTCGTCGACGTGGCGATGGTGGAGCTCAGCGAGGAGCTCGGCCTGCCGACCCAGGCCACCATCCCGGAGACGACCCGGGCCGTCCGGCAGCGGCTCGGCCACACCGAGCGCCGTCCCGACGGCAGCCCGCCGCCGCACTGGCTGCTCATCTTCGACAACGCCGACCAGTACGAGCACGTGCGCCCCTTCCTGCCGCAGGGCAACGGGCACGTCCTGGTCACTACCCGCAACCCCGACTGGGCCGACGTCGCGCGGACGCTGGACGTGGAGGCGTTCCAGCGGGCGGAGAGCGTGACGCACCTGCGGGCCCGCATCGGCGAGCACCTGATGAGCGTCGCCGAGGCCGAGCGGGTCGCCGACGCGGTGGAGAACATGCCGATCTTCGTGGCGATGGCCGGCGCCTGGCTGGCCGACACCCGCACCCCGGTCGCCGACTACCTGGCCGGGCTCGGCCGCACCGGCCTGAGCACCGACATCTGGGACCTCTCCCTGCAACGGCTGCGGGAGGGCTCCGCCGGCGCGTACCGGCTGCTCCAGCTAGCCTCGGTGCTGGCCCCGGAGATCTCCCTCGACCTGCTCTACGGCGACCAGGTGGCCCGGGTGATCGCGCCGCACGACCCGGTGGTGGCCGCGCGGGTCGCCGACCGGGTGTCCGAGCGCGACATCGCCGCGGCGCTGGTGCAGCGGATTAACAAGCTGGCCCTGATCAAGTTGGACCCGCACGCCCAGCGGGTGCAGGTGCACCGGCTGCTCCAGGCGGCCCTGCGGGCCCGGATGTCCGAGCGTGAGCTGGCCGAGGCCAAGCACGACGTGCACCGGATCCTCGCCGGATCCCGACCCCCCGGCGAGGTGGAGGACCCGGCCAACCAGCAGCGCTTCCGGATCCTCTGGCCGCATCTGGACGGCTCCGACGCGATCTCCTGCCAGGACGACAACGTCCGGCAACTGGTCATCGACCGGATCCGCTACATCTACCTCAACGGCGGCTACGAGCAGGGCGAGCAGTACGCGCGGCAGACCGACGCCATCTGGTCGGCCCTGCTGGCCGACCTCCCGGCCGACGGCGCCGCGCACCGCGCCCTGCGGGTCCAGCTGCTGCACCTGCGGTTCAACTGGGCCAACCTGCTGCGCAGCCTGGGCCGGTTCGAGCAGGCCCGCCAGCTCGACGCGGACACCCTGCGCCAGCAGGAGGAGCTGATCGGGGACAGTCACCCGTACACCCTGATGACCGCCGGCGGGTACGCCGCGGACCTGCGCGCCCTGGGCCGCTACGCCGAGGCGCTCCAGCGGGACCTGACGACCTACGCGGCCTCCGTGGAGGTGTTCGGGGAGGACCACCGCCGCACCCTGAACTCGGCGAACAACCTTGCCGCGTCGTACCGGTTGATGGGCCTGTTCGGCAAGGCCCTCGACGGTGACGAGAACACCTACCGCCGGCTGCGGGTGGTGCTCGGCCCCGACCACCCGCGCACCCTGGTCTCGGCCAACAACCTGGCCCGGGACCTGCGCGAGACCGGCGACTACGAGGGCTCGGTGGCGCTGCTGCACGACGTGGTCGACGGTTACCGCAACCTCTTCGGCGACCAGTCCCGCGACGTGCTCACCGCCCAGGCCAACCTCGCCGTGTCGCTGCGCAGCACCGGCGAGGTGGTCCGGGCCGCGCAGCTGCTTGACGACGCGTACGAGCGGCTGCGGGCCAGCCTCGGCCCGGAGAACCCGGACACCCTCTTCGCCTGGCTCAGCCGTACCGCGAACCTGATGCTGCAGGGGCAGGGCGTCCGGGCCCGGGCGGAGCTGGCCGAGGTGGAGCAGATGCTCGTCCGCGTGTTCGGCGCGGAGCACCCGTACACGCTGGTCTCGCGCAACAACCTGGCCGTGGCGTTGTGGGACGCCGGTGACACCGGCGACGCCGCGGCGCTGGCCGACGCCACCGCCGGGTCGCTGCGCGACGTCCTGGGCGACGCCCACCCGTTCACCATGGGCGCGGCGAACAACATCGCCGTCTTCACCATCCTGGCCGGCGACCCGGAGGAGGGGCACGAGCGGCTGCGCGCGGTGGTGGCGCGGCTGGCCGAGGTGCTCGGGCCCGAGCATCCCGACACCCTGCGCGGCCTGGGCAACCTGGAGCTGGCCAACCAGATGGCGTCCGGGGGAGTGGTGAGCATCGGGCGGATGCGCATCGCCGACCGGCTCGCCAACCGGATCGGGCAGCACCACCCCAGCGTCGTCGTGCTACGCGACGGGCGCTTCGTCCGCCGGGTGCTCGACCCGCACCCCTACTGACCGGGGCGCGCGCCGATGAGCAGGTCCCGGCCGGCCGGCTCGTCGGCGGCGGTGAGCCAGCTCAGGATGCGGGGCAGCTGCCCCATCGCGTCGAAGTGCGCCGCGCCGGCCTGCACCTCGATCTGGGCGCCCGGGATCTGCGCGGCGAGCCAGCGGCCGTGGCTGGCCGGGGCGAAGGTGTCCTCCGCGCCGTGCCAGAGGCGTACCGGCGTGGCCGCCGTGTCGATCGCGCCGAGGTCGAACTTCCAGCTGCGCCGCAGCGCCAGGACGTCGTCGATCCACCCGTACGGCCCGGCGCGCAGCGCCTCCTCGTAGGTGTCGGTGATCAGCCGGCGCAGCGCCGCGTCGTTGATCGCCCGGCGGTCCGGCGGCCCCATGTGCGTGATCAG
Source organism: Micromonospora psammae (assembly GCF_036902725.1). Classification (NCBI taxonomy): domain Bacteria; kingdom Bacillati; phylum Actinomycetota; class Actinomycetes; order Micromonosporales; family Micromonosporaceae; genus Micromonospora; species Micromonospora psammae. The sequence continues at coordinate 220,789 of NZ_JBAKHM010000006.1, forward strand.
GTCCTCCAGCAGCAGGCGCGGGTCCCCGATCGCCCGCTCGGCGCGCTGGCGGATCTCCTCGACCACCGACTGGGTGTCCGGTCTGCCGGAGCCGAACCCGCGCGTGTTGTCGGCGTTCATGCCGGCGAACCAGTCCAGCGTCATCGCGTCCGACGGGGCGAGGCTGACCAGCACCGCCACCCGGGTCACCCGGCCGCGTAGCCGCTCGTCGGCGGCGCAGGCCAGGGCGTGCGGGCCCCCGCCGGACCGCCCGGCGACCGCGAACCGCCGCAGCCCCAGCTGGTCGGCGATCGCCTCGACGTCCCGGGCGGCGTCCGCGACGTCGCGCCCCTCGAACCGTTCGGAGTCGCCGTACCCGGGGCGGTCGTACGCGATGAGCCGCACCCCCATCCGGTACAGCACGATGCTGCGGGGCTTCGGGCCCCGTCGGCTGCCGGGTGTGCCGTGCATCAGGAAGACGGGAAACCCGTCGGGCGCGCCGGTCACCTCGAAGGCCACGCGTTTGTGGTCCGCGCGGTGGGCGAATTCGATCCCCGGCTCGCCGTCTCGGGTCACTGCAGCCTGCTTTCCGGTGCCACCACCAGCCAATATCCGTAACCCGGCATCGAGTGGAGGCGCTGGCCCGGCTGCCCCACTCAGCATTCGAGCCTAACGGTCGAGCCCCTTCCGTCGCTATGGACCGGATCGACAACCGGCCGGATCTGTCGGAAACGACACCGTCCGGCCACACCGGGCGGAACTTGCGTCCGGCGGCCCGCCGGGCGTCGGCGCGGCGTCCTCCGCCGCCCCGATCGCGGAGGGGTTCCCGAAGCGCCAGTTCACCCGGTACTGGGCCCGCAGCCGGGGCCGGGGCACCTCCCAGTCGTACGCCACCGCGCCGGCGCGGTCCCGCCGCCGGGGAGTGACCTCGGCGGTGCTCTCGGAGGTGAAGGAGGTCTCGCTGCCCCACACCGTGGGTCCGGCCGCGGCGGGCAGTTCCAGCCGGATGGCCAGGCGCCGGGTGGGCAGCCGGATGTCGCGCTGCAACCAGTCGCCGAACTTCCACACCGGCACCCGGTAGCCGTAGTCGACGACGGTGCGCTGGCCGGGATAGAGGGGCACCGGGGCGTCGCCGGTCTCGAACATCAGGACGATCTTCAAAAAGGCGTCCCGCGACCGGGTGACCCGCCACCGCATCGGTTCGCCGCCGATCGTGGCCCGGAAGCCGACCTCGTCGAGGGTGAGCGGATGGCGGCCGTGGAACGCGGTGGAGCGGGCCGGGTCGTCGGGGAACCGGTCGATGTCGATCTGCACGGTGTGCCGGGTGATCGGCTCGGTGCCGACGCTGTGCAGCACGCGCCGGAACCGGCACTCGTACGCGCCGTCGCGCAGTGCGAGCTGCGCCGTCTCGTCGTCGATCACCAGGTGCGACCCGGTGGGTGGGGGCACCGCGGTCGGGCCGAGGCTGGCGAACCGCCCGCCCTGGCCCCGGGTGCCGGCGAAGGCCACGAAGCGCTGCCAGATGCGGTTGCCACTGTCGAGCACCACCTCGACCCGTCGGGCGAACTCCTCCGTGGGCTGGTGCCGGCCGTTCTCGATGTGGCTGACGTACGACGGGTCGAAGCCAGTGCGCCCGGCGAGTTCCTTCTTGGACAGTCCCCGCTGGTGGCGCCAGTGGGTGAGTTCCCGTACGAACGCCTCGGCCGCGCCGTCCTGTGTGGAACCGCCCATGCCCCCGTCCCTGCCGTGTCGGGCCTCAAGTCTGTCTGACCGACCGCCCGTGCGCCAGCGGCTGTCCGCACCGGCGAACCGGCCGGTGTGGGGGCGGCCGCCACCCGGTGCGTGGACCCATGGGCGGGTGGGTAACACCCCCGCTCATGAGCAGCAGCACCGTCGCCCGCCCCGACCGTGACCGCGCCGCGCCGCCCGGCACCGTCGCGGTCGTCGCCCATCGGAAGAAGACCCTGGACGGCGGCCTCGACCAGCTACGCGCCACGCTGGTGGCCGCCGGGGTCGAGCACCTCCTCTGGTACGAGGTGCCCAAGAGCCGCAAGGCGCCCAAGAAGGCCCGTAAGGCGATGAAGAAGGGCGCCGCGCTGATCTTCGTGTGGGGCGGCGACGGCATGGTGCAGCGCTGCGCGGACGCGATGGCCGGCGCGGACGCGGCGATGGCCATCGTGCCGGCCGGCACCGCCAACCTCTTCGCCGCCAACCTCGGCATCCCCACCGACCTCGCCGAGGCGGTGCGGATCGGCCTGCACGGCCGCCGCCGCAAGCTCGACCTCGGCCGGCTCAACGGCGAACACTTCGCGGTGATGGCCGGCGCCGGTTTCGACGGGGACCTGATCCGGGAGGCCGACCGCAAGCTCAAGGGTCGGCTCGGCCGGGTCGCGTACCTCTGGACGGGCCTGCGCCACGTCCGAGGTGAGCTGGTGCACACCCGGATCCGGGTCGACGGCGCGGACTGGTTCGACGGCGAGGCCAGCTGCGTGCTCTTCGGCAACGTCGGCACGATCACCGGGGGCGTACCCGCCTTCGACGACGCCCGCCCCGACGACGGCGCCCTGGAGATCGGCGTCTCCACCGCCAGCGGCGCTGTGGACTGGGCGCGCACCCTGGGCCGGATGGCCGCGGGCCGATCGGAGGACTCGCCGTTCGTCCGGATCACCCGGGGGCGCCGGGTGAAGGTCCGCTTCGCCGCGCCGAGGACGTACGAACTGGACGGCGGCGCGCGGACGCGGACCACCCGGATGAAGGTCCGGGTGGCGCCGGGGGCGTTGACGGTCTGCTGCCCCGCGCCGCGGAGTTGAGCGGCGAGCCGGTCGCGCCCGGGGGAGGTCGTCGAGCCCGGCACGGGACGGGGTGACGGTGCCGCGCCCGTGCCTCGCGATCATCCGGGACGCGGGCCGAGTTTCGGGCTTGGCAGGATGGCGGCATGGACCCTGTCGTACGCCGCTATCTCGCCGACCTGGTCGCCGCCGCCCGGGACGTCCTCGGTGAGGATCTCGTCGGCGCGTACGCGGCCGGCTCGGTGGCGCTGGACGCCTACCAGTCCGGCCGCAGCGACGTGGACGTGGCCCTGGTCTGCGCCCACGCCCTGCCCGAGCACACCAAACGTGACCTGGTGGCCCGGCTGCGGCACGAGGCGCTGCCGTGCCCGGCGCGCGGCCTGGAACTGGTCGTCTACACCGCCGCGGTCGCCGGCTCGGGCACCCCGGAGCCGGGCTTCGAGGTGGAGTTGAACACCGGGGCGCGGATGCCGTTCCGGGTGACCTGGGCGGCCGGCGAGCGGGCCGTCGAGGACGGCCGGTTCTGGTACGCCCTGGACCGCAGCATCCTGCACCAGCACGGGTACGCCCTGCTCGGCGCCCCGGCCGCCGAGGTCTTCGCCGACCCCTCCCCGGACGAGCTTCGGCGGCTGATCGTCACCGCCCTGCGCTGGTGGCTCGACCTGCCGACGCCCGCCGACGACGCCCCCGCGCCCGGCGCCGAGGACGCGGTGCTGGGCGCCTGCCGCTCCCTGGTGCGCGTCCGGGACGGGGTGTGGCTCTCCAAGGTCGCCGCGGGTCACCGGCTCGCCGCCGCCGGCTACCGGCCGGAGCTGATCCACCGCTGCGTCGCCGCCCGAGCCGGCGGCACCCCGCCCAGCGGCGCCGAGGCCCGGGCCTTCCAGCGGCAGATGCTCACCGAGATCACGGCCGACGGCTGACGGCTGGCCGTAATCGGCTGTCGGATGGTCGTACCCGACGGTCATCATGACCGCATGACCCCGCTGATGATCATCAAGGGCGACGCGACCAGCCCGCAGGCCAAGGGCCGGAAGGTGATCGCGCACGTCTGCAACGACCTCGGTGGCTGGGGCAAGGGCTTCGTGCTGGCGGTCTCCCGGCGCTGGCCGGAGCCGGAACGGGACTACCGCGACTGGCACCGGCACCGGGCGCGCAACGACTTCGGGCTCGGCGCGGTCCGCCTGGTGCGGGTCGCCGACGACCTGTGGGTGGCGAACATGATCGGTCAGCGGGGGATCAGGACGGGCAGCGGCGGCCCGCCCATCCGCTACGACGCCCTGGGGCGGTGCCTGGCCACCCTCGGCGACGAGGCGCGGGCGCTGGGGGCGTCGGTGCACATGCCGCGCATCGGGTGCGGGCTCGCCGGCGGCAGCTGGCCCCGGGTGGAGCCGTTGATCACCCGCGCCCTCTGCGACCGGGACGTCGCCGTCACGGTGTACGACCACGGGTAGCGCGACGGACCGCCGCCCGCCTGACGTGTAAAGAATTATTGACACGGTGCCTCGCCCCGGCCTACCTTCAGCGTGTCAAGAATTCTTTACACGCTGAGGAGTGCCCGTGGCCTTCGAGGAGAAACGCGCCTGGACCATGGCGCTGGTCGCCGTCGCCGCCTACGCCACCTACGCCGCCGTCATCCTCGGCCGCGCCGACGGCGTCGCCCTGGTCGACGTCCCGTACGTCGCCGCCCTGCTCTGGACCATCGGCGCGGCCATCCTCACCTCGATCGGCCTGCACATCGTCATCTCGATCGTCCAGCCCGAGGGCGCCAACCAGGCCGACCAGCGGGACCGGGAGATCCACCGGCTCGGCGACCACATCGGCCAGTCGTTCGTCGTCGTCGGCGGGGTCGCCGCACTCGCCATGGCCCTGGCCCGCTGGGACCACTTCTGGATCGCCAACGTCATCTACCTCTGCTTCGTGCTCTCCGCCGTGGTCGGCTCCACCGCCAAGATCGTCGCCTACCGCCGGGGCTTCCAGTCATGGTGAAGCCGACCCGGGTCACCAACAGCATCCGCGCCCTGCGCGCCGCGCACGACGACATGACCCAGGCCGAGCTGGCCCGGCGGGTGGGCGTGACCCGGCAGACCGTCATCGCCATCGAGCAGGGCCGCTACTCGCCATCGCTGGAGATGGCCTTCCAGATCGCCACGGTCTTCGGCGTACCGCTCACCGAGGTCTTCCACTACCCCCAGGAGGAATCATGAAAGCGATCGCCCAGGACGGCTACGGCCCACCCCAGGTGCTCGAACTGCGCGACGTCGACGTTCCCACCGTCGGCGACACCGACGTGCTGGTCCGGGTACGGGCAGCCGGCGTCGATCCGGGGGTGTGGCACCTGACCACCGGGCTGCCCTACCCGGTCCGCCTCGGATACGGTTTGCGCCGCCCGCGCCACCGCATCCCCGGCATGGACCTCGCCGGCGTGGTCGAGGCGGTCGGCCGGGACGTCACCCGCTTCGCCCTCGGCGACGAGGTCTTCGGCACCGGCACCGGCAGCTACGCCGAGTACGCCCTCGCCCCCGAAGGGAAGCTCGCCCCGAAACCCGCCGCGCTGACCTTCGAGGAGGCCGCCGCGGTGCCGGTCTCCGGGCAGACCGCGCTCACCGCCGTCCGCGACGCCGCCAAGGTACGTCCCGGCCAGCGCGTCCTCGTCATCGGCGCCGGCGGCGGCGTCGGCTGCTTCGCCGTGCAGCTCGCCGCCGCGGCCGGCGCCCACGTCACCGGCGTCTGCGGCCCCACCAAACTCGACCTGGTCCGGTCGATCGGCGCGGACGAGGTGGTCGACCACACCCGCGAGGAGATCACCGACCGGGGGATCCGCTACGACGTCATCGTCGACACCGCCGGCAACCGCCCGCTGTCGTCGCTACGCCGCGCCCTCACCCGGAAGGGAACGCTCGTGCTGGTCGGCGGCGAGGCCGCCACCGGACGATGGCTCCAGGGTTTCGACCGGCAGCTCCGCGCGCTGCTGCTCTCCCCGCTGGTCGGTCAGCGGCTGGTCCCGCTGGTGGCCAGGGAGAGCAGCGAGAACCTGGCGGCGCTGGCCGCGCTGGTCGACGCCGGTCGGCTGCGACCCGTCCTCGACCGCACCTGGCCGCTCGCCGACGCGGCCGCCGCCCTGCTGCACGTGTGGGGCGGCCACGCCCGCGGCAAGAACGTCCTCGCCGTAGCCGGTCCTACCGGTCGCTGAGGGCGTCAGCGACCCGTCCGGTCAGCTGCTCGCCACCGCCTCGGGACGGTGCGCCGCCGCCGGAACGTACGGCTCGGGGGCGGGCCGCTCCGGGGCGTACTGCTCCGGCACGTACTGCTCCCGGACGGACCGGTCCGAGGCCGACCGGTCCGGGACGAAGGGCTCCGGGGCGGGCCGCTCGGCGGCGGGCTGCTTCGGCGTCTCCTCCGCCGGCCGCTCCGGCCGGACGGCGAGCATCGGATACTCGGCGGTCTCCCCGCCACCGGCCGCGGCCGCCATCACCGCGGCCGCCGCCAGGTCCGCCACCCGCTTGGCCTCGCGCTGGACCCGCACCCGCACGTCCTTGGCGTGCCGCTCCACCGAATCCGCCGCCTGCCGCGCCTCGTCCAGCCGCTTGGTCTCGGCCGTGAGGTTGCGACGAACCTCCTCCAGCCGCCGCTGCGTCTGGACGAGGTCCCGCTCGGCGGTGTCCCCTTCCTGCTGGATGTCGGCGAGCTGGTCGCGTGCGGTGGCCAACTCCTCGTTGACCTGGGCCAGGAGCTGCTGGCCTTCGGCGATCTCCCGCTGCACCGAGGCGAGCTGCTCCTGGTGCCCGGCCACCTGCTCGTCCGCGCGCTGGCGCACCTCGGTCGCGTACTGCTGCGCCTCCGCGATCAGCGCCTGGATCTGCTGCTCGGCGGCGCTGTGCTGGTTGGTGAGCTCCTGCTCGGCCGCCGCCCGGTGCTCGGCCAGCTCCTGCTCGGCGGCGGCCCGCCGCTCGGCGATCTCCTTCTCGGCGTTGGCCTGCCACTGGGCCAGCTCCTGCTGGCTCTGCGTCCGCGCCGCCTGGATCTCCTGCTGGATCTGGGTACGGGCCGCCTTGGTCAGCGCCTCGGCCGCGGCCCGGGTCTGCGTGATCTGCTTGGCGGTCTGCTCACTGATTCGCTTCGCCTCCTGCTGGGCGCGCTCGTGCGCCGCCTCGCCCTCGGCCCGCAGCCTCTCCGCCCGCTCGCGGATCTCGGTCAGCTCCTTGTCGACCGTGGCCCGCCGCTCCTCGTACGCCTTCTCCTGCTCGGTGCGCCGGGCGGCCAGCTCCTCGTCCAGGTCGCGCAGCGCCTGGACGGTCCGTTCCCGCGCCTCCGCCAGCAGCTTCTCCGCCTCGCCCTGCAGGCCGGCCGCCCGCTGTGTCGCCGTATCGGTGATCATCGCGGCCTGCTTCTCGGCCAGGGCCAGGATCTGGTCGACCATCGGCCCCAGGTCGCGGAACGACGCCCGCTCCACCTGCGCCGGACGCTGGCGCAGCTCGGTCAGCTCCGCCTGCAGCCGCTGGATGTGCGCGGTCAGGCCCTGGATCTGCCCGGCGGACTGCGCGCACTCGCCGGTCAACGAGGCGAGCCGACTGCCGGTCTGCTCGACGTACCGGTCCACCTGCCGCTTGTCGTAGCCGCGCAGGCCGGTCTCGAAATGCGGCCGCCCGGCCGCGTCGTCACGCAGCGCGAACGGCTCGTCGCCGTTGGACATTGCAGCACCCTCCGTACTGTGCGAGCGCCACGCGGTCGATCGTCCACGGGCCATGGTGTGGCGCAACGCTACCGCCGTCCGGCCGCGGGCAATAGAGCCGCCCCGGCGATCGCGACGGGTCCCGGTGGCGACTCCCGCATCCGGGACGTCGGTGCTGTCTGCAGGCCCGGCTGCCCAGCGGGCGGGGATGACCCGGTGACGCCGGCCTCAGGTCGGCCGTCCCTTGAGGCGGCTAGGCAAGGGGGTGGGCCCGCCGCAGTGGACGGTGTGGGACCTCGACGCCCCGTCGGCTCCCGGTGCGCCGACCGACGCCCGTCGGGTAGTACCTCCGGGTCGGTGTGCCACGCCTGCACGCGGCTCCTCAGTGCACGTGTCTGACGTCGTGACGTGCTGCGTCGGCCTGGCGCTGACGGTGCAGCGGGTAGTTGGTGGCGCCTGGCTTGCTCGGTGGGCGTGACAGCCAACTGCGCGCGTTCAGCTCGGTGAAGAACCTGGTCGTCCACGGAGGCACGGGGACAGGTGCAAGCCCTCGGGCACTGCCGCTGGTGTCGCCGAAAACCCGCCGGCTGCGCCTGCGGGGTCCTTCCGGGCTTACCCGAGCTGGTCCTTCCGAGCCTCTCCTGTGCTGCTTTCTCGGGGCTCGCCTTCCGAGGGGGCGGCAGAGCCGGTGGCGGTGACCCCCGGCGGACGAGGCATTGGCCGCGCGCCGGTGTGCCTTCCGCCGGTTAGTCGGACGACGGGCACGACGCCTTCCTTCCGACCTCTCCCGGGCCTTCGGGTGGCGCGCTTGGGCAGCGGCGCCAGCGGTGGGCCGGGGATGTGACGGGGGACGCTCCCGGCGGATTTGACGATCAACTCGCGGGGCGCGTAACTTTCTCTCTGCCAGCGCGGAACGGACGAAACAGGCGAAAGCTTGGGAGGCCGGAGCGCGGGAATGGTCTGAGGCGCGGCTCGGTTGTCATCGGGTACGAGCTTGGGACCGGGCTCCTCAGAGCTTGCGAAGGCAGGCCGGGGGTGCCGGGAATGAGTTCAGGGTCGGACGGGTTGTCATCCGGTACGAGCTTGGACTGACGCTCCCGAGGCTTTGCGAAGCTGGTGGAGCGTGGGAATGTCTCCGGGGTCGGATGGGTTGAGTCCCATGTGAGCCTGGAGCAGGTTTCTCAGGGCTGCGAGAGCAGGCCGGAGGGCCGGGAATGACTCCAGGGTCGGATGGGTTGAATCCCATGTGAGTCTGGACCGGGTGGTGCCCCGGATTCGCTGTGAGGCGGATTTGGTGAGGCGGAGCCGACCGGGTAAGGTTGTCGACCGGCAGGGAAACGGACGGTGTCGCGGGTGACCGCGGACGGCCGGCCTGTCGATTCCATGAGGACAGCGGCGGAAGCCGGTGGAATTGTGGTGCCCGGAATTGTGGTTGATGTGGTGCGGGTCGCGATTGAGCGGTTTGACACGGCGGAGACCGGCGGGTAACGTAGTAAAAGTGCCCGGCGCGGGAAGCGGCGGTCACGAATAGAGCGGAAATGCCCCGGACGGGGGCTCCACGGTGTGGGGTTTCTCGGCGGTGTGTGGTTGTTCTTTGAGAACTCAACAGGGTGCTAGATAAGCCAGTGCCAAT
>NZ_JBAKHM010000055.1:0-1182 GCF_036902725.1 Micromonospora psammae
CCGGCCGCGCGGCCCGGCCGACGCCCGGCCCCGAGGGGCCTCCGCACGGCCGGTCGGCCGGCCCGCAGGCCGCCCCGCCGGTGCGCGGCGGCTGGCCGGCAGCTCCCGAACAACGCCCCCGTCCCGGTGAGGGCGCCTGGCCCGGCCCAGCGGTGGCCGGGCGACCCGCGACCGGCGGCACCGATCGTCCGGAGGAGGAGCGGCCCCGTCCCGACGGCCCGGCCGCCCCGGTCTCCGCGCCGGACGGCGCACCGTCCGGCCGGGCCCGGGCCTCGGCCCGCCCCGCCGGGCCCGGCCCGTCGCCGACGTCCGGTTGGCCGACCACCGACGGTGACGCGCCGCCGGTGGCGGGCCCCCCCGACGGCCCGTCCGGTCGGCGTGCTCCGGAGCGTCCCGGCGGTCGCCGCCGGGCCGCCGAGCCCGACGAGCCCGCGGCGCCGAGGACGGGCAACGCACCCCCCGCGCCGGGAACCGCCCCGAACCCGCCCGACCCCGACGCCGGTGCCGGCGTCCCCGGGCGGGACGGGAGCGGACGGCGCCGGGCCCGGCCCGAACCCGAGGGCGAGGAGCGCGCCCGACGCCGGGCGGCACCGCCGGAGCCGGCGGGAAAGCCGCGCGGCGACCGTCCCGAGCGGCCCGCCGACTGGCTCCGCCAAGCGGGACGCGCCCACCACACCGACCCCGCGCTGCCGACCATCGACCGCCGCCCCGCCGGCGGCCCCCCGGCCGACGTCCCGCCGACCCCGGAGGCCCCGGGCCGGGGCGGCCCGGCCGGTCGGGCCCGCGCCGGTACCCCCGCGGTCCCACCCGGTGAGCCGCGTCCCGGGTCGACCGGTCGGGCGCCGGCCCGGCCCGGCGCCGTGCCGCCCGCCGACCCCGGCCCCGGTCGGCCCGACGGTCCGGCTCCGTCCCGGGGCGCGACCGGCGACGTCCCCCGCGTCGCCCGCCCCGGTCGCTCCGCTGCCCGTGCCGACGGTCCCGGTTCCCGGCCGGACCTGCCCGCCGCCCGGACCGCCGGCTCCGACAGTGGCATGAACGCGCCCGCCGCCCGGACCGCCGGTCCCGGCACCGAGGACCCCCGCGGCCGGGCCGTCGTGCCCGGCCGCCCCGCAGCGGACGGCCCCCGGCCCGACGGCCCCGGCTCCCGTTCCGCCGGCGCCGCCCCGCGTCCCGACGGCGCAC
>NZ_JBAKHM010000056.1:0-1135 GCF_036902725.1 Micromonospora psammae
AATCGCACGCTTCTTCTATCCTTCTGCGTCCCTCCATTGCTCAAACGATAAAGAGGTGGTACAGGAATATCAACCTGTTGTCCATCGCCTACGCCTGTCGGCCTCGGCTTAGGTCCTGACTAACCCTGAGCGGACGAGCCTTCCTCAGGAAACCTTAGGCATTCGGTGGACGGGATTCTCACCCGTCTTTCGCTACTCATACCGGCATTCTCACTTCTAAGCACTCCACCAGTCCTTCCGGTCTGACTTCACTGTCCTTAGAACGCTCCCCTACCACTGATACCATTGGTATCAATCCGCAGCTTCGGTGGTGTATTTAGCCCCGGTACATTTTCGGCGCAGAGTCACTCGACTAGTGAGCTATTACGCACTCTTTAAATGGTGGCTGCTTCTAAGCCAACATCCTAGTTGTCTAAGCAACTCCACATCCTTTTCCACTTAATACACACTTTGGGACCTTAGCTGGCGGTCTGGGCTGTTTCCCTTTTGACTACGGATCTTATCACTCGCAGTCTGACTCCTAAGGATAAGTCATTGGCATTCGGAGTTTGACTGAATTCGGTAATCCGATGAGGACCCCTAGTCCAATCAGTGCTCTACCTCCAAGACTCTTACACTTAAGGCTAGCCCTAAAGCTATTTCGGGGAGAACCAGCTATCTCCAGGTTCGATTGGAATTTCTCCGCTACCCACACCTCATCCCCGCACTTTTCAACGTGCGTGGGTTCGGGCCTCCATTCAGTGTTACCTGAACTTCACCCTGGACATGGGTAGATCACCTGGTTTCGGGTCTACGACCACGTACTAAACGCCCTATTCAGACTCGCTTTCGCTGCGGCTCCGCCTCTTCAGCTTAACCTCGCACGGGATCGTAACTCGCCGGTTCATTCTACAAAAGGCACGCCATCACCCGTTAACGGGCTCTGACTATTTGTAGGCACACGGTTTCAGGATCTCTTTCACTCCCCTTCCGGGGTGCTTTTCACCTTTCCCTCACGGTACTGGTTCACTATCGATCACTAGGGAGTATTTAGCCTTGGGAGATGGTCCTCCCAGATTCCGACGGAATTTCACGTGTTCCGCCGTACTCAGGATACATTCAAGAGAGAACGAAGTTTCGACTACGGGGTTGTTAC